>NZ_JAYLLN010000021.1:0-64413 GCF_037126265.1 Sphingobacterium tenebrionis | reverse complement strand
AGGGATCCATGCCTGTGGAGTTATTATTACGCCAGATGATATTACGAATTTTGTTCCGGTATCCTTGGCGAAGGACTCCGATCTGTATGTTACCCAATTTGATAACTCGGTATTATTAATATTTAGTTTTTTAATGGTAATAATGGACAGTATAGGTATAGCTATGTTCGTTCCATTAATTCAAATTTCAGACGGTAATACAGTAGGTTCTGAAGATAAAATATACCATTTTATTCAAATCTTTTTTGAATTCTTAAAAATAGAATTAAATCCAATCAATATGTTAATCTTGATTGTTTTCTTATTTATAATTAAAGGGGTATGCTTTTATTATGCAGGAAAATACCTAGCTATTAACCAACAAATGTTCTCTAAAGAAATCCGATCAAAAATGATTGATGGAGTAAGAGATTTAAAATACAAAGAATTTATAGGAATTGATATAGGTCGTTTGCAGAACTCTTTAATAGGTGAGGCATGGCAAGTTGTTTTCGCTTGTAACCAATATTTGGAAACGATTAAAAATGGCATGTTCGTTATTATTTATCTAGGATTTGCATTCTTTTTAGATTGGAAGTTTTCAATTTTAGTTACGATTGGTGGTTTGTTATCTAATTTCATTTATAAGTATTTTTATAAAAAAACTGAAAGTCTTTCAAGAGAAATCACAAAGAATAACCATAGATATGGCGGTGTAGTAATCGAAGTAGTAAATCATTATAAATATTTGAAAGCTACTGGGCGAAGCATTAATTTTTTTAAACGTTTACAAAAAGAATTATCTAATCTAATTTCTAGCGGCATAGAAGTCGCAAAACTTAATGCAAAATTATCTGCTTTAAGAGAACCAATGACAATTGCCATTATATGTCTTGTAATAGCAGTTCACATCATTTTTTTTCAATCACCATTAGCGGCAATAATGATTATTTTATTGTTTTTCTATAGAGCGATGCAAAAAATTGTGGATATACAAACAAATTGGAATAATTATTTAGCCAATATTGGCTCTGTAGAAAATGTTCAAGAGTTTCAAAATTATTTAGATTCAAATCGTGAAAATAATAACGGTTCTAAAATAATAGATCATATTGATTCTATTGAATTGAAAAACGTTGATTTAAACTTTTCAGATCATAAAATTTTAAATAAAATCAATCTAAATATCAATAAAAATCAATCAATAGCATTGGTTGGAGAATCTGGCTCAGGAAAAACTAGTTTAGTAAATATAATTTCAACTTTATTACCTAATAATTCTGGAACTATTCATGTCAATGGGGAAAACATGAATTTAATCAATAATTCTGTTTATAGAGGGAAAATAGGTTATATTACTCAAGATCCAACAATATTCAATGCAAGTATATTTGAAAATATTACTTTTTGGGATGAAAAGAACCAAGAAAATCTTGCAAAATTCCACTATACACTAAGTCTAAGTGGATTAAATAATTATATCCAAACCCTAGTTAATAAAGAAGATACTCTTTTAGGAAATAATGGAATTAATATTTCTGGAGGGCAGAAACAGAGGATATCTATTGCTCGAGAACTTTATAGAAATGTTGATTTATTAATTATGGATGAAGCTACTTCTGCTTTGGATTCTGAAACAGAACAAATAATTAAGGAAAGTATAGATAAGCTTAAAGGTAAAATTACTATCATTTCCATAGCTCATCGATTATCAACAATTAAAAACGCTGACATAATTTATCTAATGGAACAAGGGCAAATAACCTCATCTGGTACCTTTGAAGAACTTAAAAAGAATTCAACCTATTTTCAAAAATTAACTGATTTACAAGGTCTTTAAACATAACATATATGATACCTGTTACAAAGCCTTTTTTACCTCCTATTGAAGAATATCATAATTTCCTAAAAGGTATTTGGTCAAGGGAATGGATAACAAATATGGGCCCCTTAGCCAGTAAACTGGAAATGGATTTAAAGGAATATTTATGTTTAAATCATGTTTTATTTGTTACTAATGGGACCATTGCACTTCAGATGGCCATTAAGGCACTAGATATTAATGGAGAGATTATAACAACTCCATTTTCATTTGTTGCAACTACTTCTTCAATTGTTTGGGAAGGGTGCAAGCCGGTTTTTGTGGATATAGATCCGGAAACTTTAAATATAGATCCCAACAAAATTATTGCTTCTATAACGAAAGATACAAAAGCAATTTTAGCAACTCATGTTTATGGAAATCCATGTGATGTCCTAGCAATTGAAGAGATTGCTAAACAGTATAATCTTAAAGTGATTTATGATGGTGCGCATTCTTTTGGAGTTAAAATAAATGGCCGTTCAATTTTTGAATATGGTGATATTTCTATTTGCAGTTTACATGCAACTAAACTTTATCATAGTACAGAAGGTGGATTAGTTTTTACAAAAGATCCAAATTTGTTGAAGAAACTTTCATTAATTAGGAACTTTGGTATTACAGGATTCGATAGTTTTGGTGAACTTGGAATTAATGGTAAGAATTCTGAATTTCATGCAGCAATGGGTTTGGTCAATTTGAAATATATCGATCAAATCATTGCTCGCAGACTTGAAATTATAAATAGATATTCTGAGAAACTTGAAAATTTTAAAGCCGTGAACCCAAAATGGCATAAAGATTCAGAAAACAACGGTGCTTATTTACCCTACATTATCTCATCTGAAAATTTACTATTAAAAATAAAAAAAGCATTAGATGCGAACGAAATATTTACTAGAAGATATTTTTATCCAAGTTTATCATCAAGTTTACCTTATTTAGGTTCAGTTGAGATGACTATATCCGATGATCTTTCTAAAAGAATGTTATGCCTACCATTGTATTTTGATTTAACTAATGAAGAAGTTGATTGGATATGTAGGTTAATATTAAGAGAACAAAATAATTAGAATATGCTAATATTTGGAGCTAAGGGCTTAGCCAAGGAGGTTTTAGAGGTAGTAAAGCAAAATCGCAAACTTAATAAATTGGCCTTTTTTGATAATATAAGTTTAGAATCTCCTGAAAAACTATATGGTAAATTTAATATTATAATGAATGATGAAGACGCTGTAAAATATTTTTCTAATATAGATTCCCATTTCACTATTGGAGTTGGTGGACCAAAAATTAGAGAACATGCTTTCAACACATTTATTAGTTTAGGAGGTAAACCAATTAATCTTATCTCTAATACATCTACAATTGGTTCCTATGGGGTAGAATTAGGCGTAGGAATTAACATTATGCAACAAGTTGTAATTACAAATGACATAAAAATTGGAAACGGATGTTTAATAAATCAGCTATCTTCTATAGGACATGATGTAGAAATAGGAAATTTTGTTGAAGTATGTCCGGGAGTGGCTATATCTGGAAATTGTGAAATTGGTAATCATTCGTTTTTAGGTACCAACAGTACAATTTTACCCCAAGTTACAATTGGCAAAAATGTGATTGTTGGTGCTGGTGCAGTAATTACTAAAAACATTCCGGATAATTGTACTGTAGTAGGAATACCTGGAAAAATTATTAAGAACCTTTAGGGTAGATTGAGGAAAATGGTGAATAATTCTACTATATCTGTAGTAATGATTACATATGGTCATGAGAGATTCATTAAAGAAGCTATTAATTCTGTTTTATCACAAAATTATGACGGTATAATTGAACTGATAATTTCAAATGATTGTTCTCCAGATAATACGGAAGAAATTATTTTTTCCATAATAGATAACCATGATAAAAATTCAAATATAAAAATTAATTATCTAAGACCTTCGAAGAATTTAGGTATTAAAGGAAATTTTCTCTGGGCATTAAGTCATGTAAAAACTCCATATGTATCATTTTGTGAGGGTGATGATTACTGGACTGATACCGAAAAATTAAAAAAACAAATTGAAGTTTTCGAAAAAAAATCATACTTAGATTTATGTGCTACCAATACGGGTTTTTATTTTCAGAATGCAGATAGTTGGAATAGGAAAGTTATTGGGTCGAAAAACTTTCCAATCCATCTAGATTTCAAGCAATTCATTTGGGATAGAGGATATATGGCACCATGCTCCTGGATGATAAAAACTAAGTCTTTAAATGAAATATTAAAGGAGTTTATTCCTGCATTAGATATTTCCTATTATATCTATGCAAATTTTTTAGTAAAGTCGAGCGTTCACTTCATTAATGAGGAAACATGTGTATATAGAATATTAGAAGAAAGTGCTTCAAGATCAAAAAATATTTTCAATTTAATAACACGTGAAATGGATTTATACGAAACAGAATGTTATTTATTAGATAAAAATAGATCCATCGGCATAGATTTATACGATTTTTCGGAATTGAAGCGAAGGCATATTTATGTACTCTGTGAATTAATTCTTCAAATAAAAGATAATCTTGAATTTGATAGAGTAATCCATCAGATAAAGTCAAATAAGCCTGATATTTTAATTGAAGTTCATAGGGAATTAAAAAGAAGAACTAAGTTGAAATTTAAAATAAGAGAAATTTTAAAAAAAATAAAAAGAAGGTTAAAATCATTCATAATTAAAGAAAAGCCAATCGAAACTGATTTATAAGGAATTCTGATTTTTAGATTTTATTAAACAGAAACAATTATCTATGACAAAAATTAAAACCATAGCATTCTATTTACCTCAATTTCATCCAATACCAGAAAATGATTTATGGTGGGGAAATGGATTTACAGAATGGACCAATGTGGCCAAAGCAAAACCATTGTTTCCAGGACATTACCAACCGCATGTTCCAGCTGATTTGGGTTTTTATGATCTTCGTTTGCCAGAATCTAGAAAAGCTCAGGCAGAACTTGCAGAAAAATATGGAATAGGAGGATTTTGTTATTGGCATTATTGGTTCGGAAATGGAAAAAGAATCTTGGAAAGACCTTTTAACGAAGTTTTAGAAAGTGGTGAACCTAATTTCCCATTCTGTCTAGCTTGGGCAAATGAATCTTGGAGTGGTATTTGGCATGGAAATCCAAAGACTGTATTAATGGAACAGGTCTATCCTGGTGTTTCTGATTATATTTCACATTTCAATTATCTTTTACCTGCATTCAAAGATGATAGATACATTAAAATTAATGGAAAGCCTTTATTTCTAGTTTATCAGCCTCTTCAAATACCAGATTTAAAACTTTTTGTTAAAACGTTCAGAGAATTAGCAGACAAAAATGGACTAAAGGGGCTTCATTTAGTGGCTACAAACGTTGAAGTTGATTGGGATTGCAAAGAGAATGGTTTTGATGCATTAACTCCTGCTGTCCATACAAAAGATAGTTATTTGAAATCTGCCAATAAAGTGGTTGATCTTTATAGGAGAGCAAAAACAAGTCGGCTTTCAAAGTATTATAAAAAATATTTTAAAAGACCTACAAGGATTTATAACTATAAGGACGCAATTCAAGATTTTAAAGAAGATGCAGGTGAAAATTTATATTATCCTACAGTAATTCCAAATTGGGACAATAGTCCAAGAAGTGGTGTTAATGGATTCGTTTTGCATGATTCTACTCCTGATCTTTTTAAGAAGGCTTTGTTGAATGCTAAAAAAAGAGTGGAGTCGTATGCGTCTGAAAATCAGATTATTTTTATTAAATCTTGGAACGAATGGGCAGAAGGAAATCATTTAGAACCAGATTTAAAATTTGGTCATCAATATTTACAAGTTGTAAAAGATGTTTTAGATGATTAATATTATGAATATAAAAACTTTCCTTGCTAAAGATTCACGAATTTATTATCCAAGATTTCTTTCTAAAGAATGGCTATTGGATTTAATACTACAATCCGAACAGTATTGGATTCGAAGATTTATGATAGCACTTCGGAAAGAAGAATATTATTCATATATAAAGCCAAGTAAATTTTTAAAATATTATTATCAACGCAGAAAAAATATTTTGGGCAGAAAATTAGGATTTTTTATCCCTGCAGGATGTTTTGATGAAGATTTGAAAATTTATCATTATGGCTCCATAATTATTAATCCAAATGCAAAGATAGGAAAACATTGTACAATTCATGGCAATTGCTGTATTGGAAGCAAAGGTAGTTTTCCTGATACTTCTCCGATTATTGGAGATAATGTGGATATAGGGCAGGGGGCCCAAATATTAGGAGGTGTTACGATTGCTAATGGGGTAAAAATAGGGGCGGGATCTATTGTTACTAAAGATATATTAATAGAAGAGGCAATTGTGGTCGGAATTCCTGGTAGAATAATTCCTTCAAAATAACGTAGATCATGGACTTAATTACGTTTCTTTTACCTGCGTATAAAGCTAAATTTTTAAAATCAGCAATTCAAAGTATTTTGGATCAAACCTATTCAAATTTTGAATTAATTATTGTAGATGATTGCTCTCCTGAAGGCTTAGAAAAAATTGTGGAACTCTTTGATGACCCGCGGATTAAATATTTCAAAAATGAAATAAATATAGGTGGTGCTAATCTAGTTAATCAGTGGAACCATTGCTTGCAATTTGCTAATGGAGAATATTTAGTTTTAGCAGCTGATGATGATTTATATGAACCAGACTTTTTATCATCCGGTATGACCATTATGAATAAATATCCAAACTTAGATATTGTTCATTCTCCTATTAAAATCATTAATGAAAAAAATGAAATAATTGGATTGGATGGATTTATACCAGAATATTCAAGTAAAATAGAGTTCGTATTTTATTGGTTGAATGCAACGGTATTTACTTGTATTGGTAATTATTTATTTAAGAGTTCTAAAATAAAGGAATTAAAATTCATTGATTTTCCATCAGCATTTGGTTCAGATACAGCTTCCGTAATTCAGATGACTGATAATGGTATGGGATCAATAGGATCGAGGGCTTTTAATTTTAGAATTTCTAGTATACACCTATCAAGTAATTTAGGAAAAATTAATGATAAATTAAGTGCAAATACTCAGTTATTCAATTGGTTTAAGAACTTAACTTTTCCTAACGCAGAAAATGAAATTGATAAATATTGCTTACATGAAATTAGATGGGAAAAATTATATGCCAAATGCATGTATGATTATTATCAATTAGTTGTTCGACATTTACCTATCCATAAATTAAGTTTAGTTAGAAAATGTGAGATTTTATCTCCAAAAGATCAGTTCAAATTGATTTTGAGATATTTCAAAGATAAAATTATAGGTAAATAACTCCCTTGCTAAATTTTAAAATGAAAAAAATCACACCTATTGCACTTGCTTTTACACCGAATTATTTTATTCCTGCTGTTACCTGTATATCGTCCATACTTAAAAATTCTTCCCCTACAGCTATTTATGAAGTAATTTGTTTATTAACTGAAGAGCTAGCTTCAGACCAGATAAAGTTACTTGATAATTTTGATCCGAAGAGATTAACATTAAAATTCATAAATCTTTCGGGGGCATTGGAAGGTGTATATATAGATGAACGATACACTATTGCAGCTTCATTTAGATTATTACTTCCAGAAATTTTAAAAAATTACGAACAAGTACTCTATTTAGACTGTGATATAATTGTTAGAAATGATCTGAATCAACTTTATCATACTGTAGATTTAAAAAACTATTATTTAGCTGCTGTATATGAAGCAGCATTAGATAGCCAAAAGCCATATTTAAAGCAGATAGGTTGTGAACCGGGATACTATTTTAATTCTGGATTTTTAATCATGAATTTGAATAAAATGAGGGCGGATAACCTGAGCACTACTTTAATTGATGGATTGAAAGTACCATATCTCCAATTTCCTGATCAAGATGTGTTAAATATGTATTGTAAAGGAAAGGTTTTAGGTTTAGAACCTATTTATAACAGTATCCGAACTTATTTTTTGCCACAATATAAAAGAGAATTTTTAAGAAGATACAAATTAGAGGATTGGGAGAAAGTGCAACATCATGGAAATATACATTACACAGGAGCAAAACCATGGAACAACCAAACCGTAAAATTTAATATTTGGTGGCAATATTATAATAAATTACCACTGGTTTACAAAAAACAGTGGCGTACAAACCAAAAAATGGAGATGTTATCTAAATTACTTTCATTTCCAATAATTGGTAATCTATATGAATATGTAATAAATGGATATAGGAACCTTAAAGCCTAATTTTACTACTTGAGAATTATATGTTAAGAAAAATTTGGTCTACTATAAGAAGTGCTAAAATTAAAAGGAAACATTCCATTGTTTCTAATTATTGGAAACCTGTGGTCGAAAACTATTACCAAAACCAACTTGAAATTCCAGTAATAAAAAAGGTTAAGGAGCTTACCTCAGATCAAATTATCTGGCAATACTGGGGGCAAGGAGTTGAAAATAATACATTGCCTGAAGTGGTCAATCTTTGTTTTAAAAGTGTAGATAAATATTGTGCAGACTTTTCAGTTATTAGGTTAAATGATGAAAATATCGCTGATTACCTTGAATTTCCGTCTTATTTAATAGATAAACTTCAAAATGGATCATTAAGTAGAACCTTCTTTTCTGATATTCTTCGGTTAGCTTTATTATACCATTATGGAGGTGTCTGGTTGGATGCAACCATTTTGCTAACAGATTCCCTTCCCAAAAAAATGATGGATTTACCTTATTTCATGTTTCAACGGGATCCAAATGAGGAGCATAAAACCTTTTGGGAACAGTCCTACGCATATTATTGGGGATGGGATAAAAATTTTAGAGTCAAGGTTTTAAATAGCATTATTTTTGCTAAAAAAGGTAATAAAGTTATCGGAGACAGTCTAAATCTATTATTATATTATTGGCAAAAAGAAAGTAAACCTATAGATTATTTTTTCTATCAGATTCTTTACCAACATTTAATAGAAAATCAACTGAAAGACCAAAAATGTATGTTGTTGAGTGATGTTTTTCCTCATATTCTACAGACTAAATTCAATGGTTCTGCCGAATTTTGGCAAATTGAAACAGTTTTAGCAAAATGCAGCCTCCATAAAATGTCTTATTTTGATGAAAATGGTCAGGAACAATTGAAAAAATTTATTCAAAAATTTAATGTTCTGTAAATATGGGTTCAAAACATGCTTTTTTAATTTTAGCTCATCAGGAATTCAATATCCTTCAAATCTTGGTTGATACATTAGATGATATCAGGAATGATATTTACATTCATATTGATCGAAAAGTAAGCAGTCTTCCACAAATAAAAACTAATAAATCAAGACTTAAGTTTTTGGAAGGTGACAAAAGAATAGATGTTCGCTGGGGAGATGTATCACAGATAGAAGCAGAATTTTCCTTATTTAAAGAGAGTGCTCAGTACGGTGCTTATCATTATTATCATATTATTTCAGGCACCCATCTTCCTTTGGTAAATCAAGATGTAATACATCAATTTTTTAATGGTCGAGATGAAGTAGAATATTTTGCAACAATGCTGTTTTCTTCAGAAGAATTAATTAGAAAAGGAAATAGACTGAATCTGATGATGAAATCATTTTCAACGAACGTAACAGCTCAAAAGATTTGGCGTCTTGGAATTCGAATTCAAGAATTAATTCATTTTAAAATCAATAAAAAAACCAAATTTATTAAAGCTTCTAATTGGGTGAGTTTAACGGATAAAGCCGTAAAATATCTTTTAGAAAATCAATCAAAAATCCTAAAGAAATATAAATATAGCATGTGTGGGGACGAATTATTCATACCTACTGAATTAGCCGTATCGAACAAAAAATTTAATATGAAATTTTTAGAGGGTTATCTTTTTCATAAGGTGGGTGATGCAAATTCTACCATTTTAACTATGGATGATTATTCTCAAATACAACAATCTAAGGCATTATTTGCAAGAAAATTTAGTGAACAGCATTTGGACCTGGTTGATAAGATTCTAGATAAATTAAAATCATGAAGAAGAAACATGCCTATTTAATACTTGCACATAATGAATTCCCTATCCTTAGGAAATTAATTACATTATTAGATGATAACAGGAATGATATATTTATTCATTTTGATAAAAAAGTTAATAATCTTCCTGAATTATTTGTAAATAATGCTAGATTATTTGTGCTTGAAAATCGCGTTGATGTGAGGTGGGCTGATGTATCCGTAGTTGAAGCGGAGCTTAATTTATTTGAGAATGCATTTCACAAAAATGCTTATCAATATTTTCATCTTCTTTCAGGTGTTGATATGCCTATTAAATCACAAGATGAGATTCATCAATTTTTTGATAAACATGATGGCAAAGAGTTTATAGGATATTATCAACAAGATAATAAAATAGAAATCAAGCGAAAAGTTAAAAGGTTTCATATTTTTCCGAAATCTTTTCGAAAAAATAATGGTTTAATAAATATTAGTAAAAAGCTATTTAGGTCTCTCCATTTAGTTCTTCAAGAAAAATTGAACATCGAAAGGAATTCTGGAACAAATTTTAAAAAAGGAACCCAATGGGTAAGTCTGACATCTGATTTTGTAGAATTGATCATTAAAAAAAGAAAAGAAATTGAAAAAATGTACTCCAATACTTTTTGTCCTGATGAAATTTTCATACAAACATTTTGTTGGAATTCTGACTTTAGAGGAAATATATATAACAAACAGGATGAAGGATTAGGATGTATGCGATACATTCAATGGGTAGATAATCAAATTATCGATTGGCGTTCTGATGATTTTGATAAGCTTGTAAGTTCTCCATACCTTTTTGCTAGGAAATTTTCCTCCAAAGATCTAAATATTGTTAATCTATTAGTAAATCATTTTTCTGTAAATCAATGATTTTTAAAGCTTTAGAAACTGAAAATCTAAAAGTAATAAACATACTTAGAATGCCTTTAATGATCATTGTATTATTTGGGCATACGGTTGGATTTGATATTCTGCCAGTAAAATGGTCTTGGGATTTTGAATCTATTTATATATTAGTCTCCGAAGCAATTTCACATACCTTTAGTCGAATTGTTGTTCCAAGTTTTTTTGTGTTTTCCGGTTATTTGTTTTTTTTGAAAATACAAGAATTTACAATCACTATTTATAAAGAACAACTTAGGAAACGAATTTTTTCCCTTTTAATACCCTATTTAGCTTGGAATTTACTCATGCTTATCGGCATACTAGTTAAGGTTAATGTTTTCGACTTATTGGGTATTCCAAATATAGAAGGTGAAGAATTTAAAAATCTCAGTTTAATGGATATATTTTGGAACTATCCATTAAATTTTCCGCTCTGGTATCTTAGGGATTTAATTTGTATGACCCTATTGACTCCTTTATTCTATTTATTGTTCAGATTTCTTGGCGCATTTGGCATATTGCTGTTAATGATACCCTATTTACTAAATCTAGAAATTAATATTCCAGGTTTTAGTTTAACCGGTATTTTATTTTTTGGAATTGGGTCCTATTTTGGTTTGAAAAAATTAGACTTAATCATTACTGATTATAAAATAGGTTTAGTTTTCATACTTATTTCTTTGATTTTGATTATAGTCTGCTTAAATAGTAGTCAATATCCATATTACGAACAATTAATCCGTGTGTATGCTATTATTGGTATTTGGGCTGTATTTTACGGAGGATATTTGTTAAGCAAAATCAATAACCTTTCAAACCTTTTAATCAAAACCGCAGGATCTGTATTCTTTATTTATGCTGTTCATGAAATTTATATTATTAATTGGATAAAAGGATTTTTTGCTCGAATTAATAAAACAAATGATAGCATGTTGCAACTTATGTTTTATTTCATCATCCCATTTATCTGTTTATTTATTTGCTATTACCTTTATGTATTCTTGAGAAGGATTATGCCCACATTTATAAATTTAATTACTGGTAATAGGGAGATTACACTCAAAAAAAATACGATTAAAACATGAAATTGCCTTATGTATCAATCATAATTCCTGTATATAATGCGGAGAAAACCATTGGTTTAAGTTTAGACTCTTTAAGAAATCAAACTTATCCATATCTGGAGCTGATATTTATAAATGATGCAAGCCAAGATGAAAGTCTGAAAATGCTTAAGGATTTCCGGGCTTCATTTGATGGAAATAAGGAGGTAATAATTGTATTAGCAAACCATGATGTAAACAGAGGAGTGGCTTGCGCTAGGAATACAGGACTGGATTTAGCTACAGGTAAATATATTTATTATGTGGATGCTGATGATCAATTAGATCATCATGCCATTGAATTATTGGTTACTAAGGCTGAAAAGGAAGATTTTGATATTTTGGGCTTCAATTGGTATTTAAAATTTTCCAATAATGAACGCAAAATGATTCAGGCAACCTTTCAAGATAATCAAGATGCGATTAGGCTTATGTTGAATGGGAATTTACGTTGGAATCTTTGGATATTTTTTGCTAAACGAAAGCTTTATGAGGATCATAATATTAGGTTCATTCCTGGGAAAAATATGGGTGAAGATTTGATGGTGAGTGTGAAATTATTTCATTACGCAAAAAAAGTAGGGCAAATTTCAGATGCATTTTATCACTATGGACAGTCTAATCAAGAATCATTAACCAAAGTTTATGCTGAAAAACATATTCAAGAAGTTAGTGGAAATTTGGAGGAAGTAGAAAATTTTTTAAAGGCCAACAATAATATGGTTGATTTGGAAAATCTCTTGGCTTTTTTAAAATTGAATATTAAACTTCCAATGCTAATTAGTAGCCAAAAAAAACAATATATCAGGTGGTTGAATTTATTTCCAGAAGTGAATAAATATGCCATGGAAAACAAAGCACAATCGCTACGAATTAGGTTCTTACAATTTATGGCTACAAAAAAACAATTTTGGTTCGTTAAACTTCATTATTATGTGATAATTAGAGTAGTTTACGGAATTATTTATCATTAACTTGATTTATAAAATGTTCAAAATAATATCTTACATATTTATTGCGGTTATAGTTAGCTTTTATTTTTTTCCAATAAGCTTTACTTTTCTACCTGCTAGTCTCAATACAAAGATGATGTTGGGCGTTTTAGGTATTGGTTTTGCTGGTTTGAACTGGTTGAAAACACAGAATTTAACTGTAAGTAGAGGGTTGCTTATTTCCATTATTATATCTTTATTATTTTCTTTTATTTGCTATTATTCTACTGATATAAATAATACGACAGATTACTCCTATGCAAGTTATATTGTAAGCTTCTCTGTTTGGTTTTTTGGAGCTTTTGCGGTCTGTTATATTATTAGAATAGTTCATGAAATTGCTTCCTTAAGGATCCTAACAAATTATTTGGCTGCTGTATGTTTTTTTCAATGTGTTGCTGCTTTAATGATTGATAATATTCCTGCTTTTAAATTGTTGGTAGATAGTATTGTAAATCAAGGCCAGGATTTTTTTGATGAAGTAAATCGTTTATATGGAATAGGGGCTGCTCTTGATTCTGCAGGGGTCCGGTTTTCTCTTGTCCTTGTATTGATAACATCATCCTTAAATAATAGTATTAAAACGCGAGAAAATTCATGGTATATTGCCATGTTATTGATTGCTTTTTTTACCATTTCTGTAATTGGTAATGCGATTGCTCGTACAACTATTCTTGGGGTATCTAGTTCATTGATCTATTTTTTTGTAGGATCTGGTTTGTTTAGAAGTATTGTTAAAATGGAATCTATAAAACTTGGGATTCTATTTGGATTTCTCTTAGTTCTTGCCATATTTATTTCCGTCTATCTATACAATAACAATAAAGAATTCTATGATCAAATGCGATTCGCATTCGAAGGTTTTTTTAATTGGATAGAACATGGGGAATGGAGAACGGGATCTACCGACAAATTAAATAGAGAAATGTGGATATGGCCAGAAGACCAAAAAACCTGGCTTATAGGATCAGGAAAATTTGGTTTATATGAATTCAGTACAGATATCGGCTATTGTCGTTTTATTCTTTATTGTGGATTAATTGGCTTTTCTGTTTTTGCTTTTCTATTTGTTTTTAACGCACTATATTTTATGAATCGCTATCCAAAATATTGGATGATGTTTCTTATTTTCTTGGTATTAACCTTTATTTTCTGGGTTAAGGTGGCAACGGATATTTTCTTTATTTATGCCTTGTTTTATTGCCTAGATACGTTTTCAGACGATGAAGAAAATGAGGTTGAAGAATTGGATGTCATAGGTAATAATGAAAAATTAGATGAAAATAGTCTATTGTATCCTCGGTACGTTTAATTCGGGTGGGATGGAAAGAGTATTGGCCAATAAAGCCAATTATTTGAGTAAATTAGGCCACCAAATAACAATAATTACCACTGATCAACTCGGTAGAAAACCCTATTTTCAACTTAATGAACAAATTGACCAAATTGATCTTCATATAAATTATACGGAAAATAATAACCAAGGTCTAATGACCAAAATATTAGATTTTCCACGCAAACAACGAAAACATAAAGCATCTTTAGAAAAGGTTCTTCAAAAAATTAAACCAGATATTACCATATCCTTATTCGATCATGATGCAGCTATCATTTTAAAAATCAAAGACGGAAGTAAGAAAATAGCAGAAATTCATTTTTCGAGATTTAAACGAATCCAATATGGAAGAGGAGGCCTTTGGAACTTGGTAGATAGATGGCGCAGTAAACAGGATCTAAAAACCATTAAACTATTTGATCGATTTGTAGTATTAACCGAAGAGGACAAAAATTATTGGGGTGCATTGAACAATATTCTCGTAATACCAAATGCAAATAGTTTTACACCCAATAGCTTGGCTGAATTAAATATCAAACAAGTAATAGCAGTAGGAAGATATGATTTTCAAAAGCATTTCGATTCTTTAATACGGATTTGGGAAAGAGTGGATAAACAGAACCCAGATTGGAAACTGAAGATTTTTGGTTCAGGTCCGTTAGAAAGTGAACTACAACAACAGATAAATGATGCTCAATTGCAACATAGCGTATCATTGGAAAGACCAGTTAAGAATATTGAGAAAGAATATCTTAATAGTTCCATCATCGCATTAACATCAAGGTATGAAGGTTTACCTATGGCTTTGTTAGAAGCACAAGCCTGTGGTCTACCTATGGTCGCCTATGCTTGTAAATGTGGACCGAAAGATATTATAACTGATGGAGAAAATGGATTTTTAATTCCAGAGGAGAATGAAACGTTATTTGCAAAACGACTATTGGAATTAATGAATAGCGAAAATAGGAGAAGGGAAATGGGTAGAAAGGCATTTGAAAATTCAACTAATTATTCCGAGGATCGCGTCATGGAAAAATGGATAAACCTTTTTACTGAATTAACTGCTAAAAAATGAAAAAGATTGTCATATCTGCTGTTAATTTAGTGGAAGCTGGTACATTAGCTATTTTAAGAGATTGTTTAGCATTTCTATCTGATTTTGCACCTAAGCATGGTTATCATGTGACAGCTATTGTTTTTAAACGGGAGTTGGCAGATTTTCCTAATATTGAGTATATAGAGACCACCTGGCCAAAAAAAAGATGGACAAATAGATTATGGTACGAATATGTTTCCATGAACCGTATTTCCAAAGAAATTGGTCCTGTTTATTTATGGTTTTCATTACATGATACAAGCCCTACCGTAAAAGCGGAACGTCAGGCCGTTTATTGCCACAATTCTTTTTCCTTTTATCGTTGGAAAATGCATGATGTAATATTTGCGCCAAAAATTGTTCTCTTTGCTTTGATGACCAAATACATTTATAAAACAAATATCCATCAGAACCATTATTTGGTCGTACAACAAGAATGGTTTAGAAAAGCATTGTCTCAAATGTTTGATCTCAACGAGAAACGAATTATTGTTTCCCCTCCAGATATGGACTTGCAACATGCAATTCAGTCAAATTCCAAAATACAAAAAGTTAAAAGCTTTTTATTTGCAGGCTCACCGAACAGCCATAAGAATTTTGAAGTAATATGCAAAGCTTCAAAAATATTGATTGAAAAATACCATATTACAGATTTTAAGGTTAAAATTACCGTAAAGGGAAATGAAAATAAATATGCCGAATGGTTGTATAAAAATTGGAAAAATATAGCACAAATTGACTTCATGAGCTTTATTCCAAAAGGTATGTTAATGGAATGTTATAACAAAACTGATTGTTTGATTTTTCCTTCCAAAATTGAATCATGGGGATTGCCGATTTCTGAATTTAAAATTTCTAATAAGCCTATGCTTTTGGCAGATTTACCATATGCACATGAAACAGCGCAGGACAGCCAATTAACAGCATTCTTCCATCCAGATGATGAACAACAATTAGCCATTTTAATGAAAGAATTAATTGAAGGAGATTTCCACCAATTAAAAGCCGTTCCATCTATTGAAATTAAAGAACCAAAAGCAACGAATTGGTTGCAGTTATTTCAACTATTATTGAATTAAGGGAAATTAAATGAATTCTATTTCTTTCATAGCAATTATTGGAATATTATATCTATTATCCATTTCATTGTGGAAAAAGAAATATGTACCATTCACCATTGAACAATCCAACAGTTTCAAAGGAATATTAAGTATATTGATTGTCCTGAGCCATCTCAATTTCCATGCTGAAATGCCTTTGTTTTTGACTATCACAAAATGGGCAGGAACCAAAGTAGCCCTATTCTTTTTTATTTCGGGATATGGATTAATGGCTTCTTACCGAAAAAAAGAACAATCTTATCTTCAAGGTTTTTTAGGCAAGAGATTATGGAAAATTATTTTACCATTATTGGTCATCACCTTCTTTTTTTTATTCACTCAATTTCTTGATAAAGGAATATTCAATCTAGAAATATTCCAAAATCTTTGGATCGGATTAACCCCCTTACCTTATTCTTGGTTTGCATATATTATTTTGATTTTTTATCTAGTATTTTTTGTGGTTTTCAGCACAAAATGGTCCCTGAAAATTAAAATAATCAGTATGTTTTCCATTTCATTGATTATTTCATATCTCCTTTATCAAAAAGGATTCGATCGTGCTTGGTGGGTGTCTAACCTTGCATTTCCTTTCGGTATGTTATTTCAAGCCCAAGAATCACGATTAATCGGATGGAGCAGAACAAAATTTGGTAATATTTTATTTGTCCCAATCTGTTTAGGATTGGCCTTTATTTTCGCGTTTTTTAAAATCGAGTTTTTATATATCTTCTCATATGTTTTTATAGTATTAGCAGTCGTCATTCTTTTAAGTTATTCTGGATTATCAAAGGGTAGCATATTTAATTTCTTGGGGAAGATTTCTTATGAAACTTACCTTATCCACGGAGTTCTATACTTTATACTCCGAGGTAACCATATTTTTATACAGAATAATTGGCTTTATTTAGGAGTTTCTATATTATCAACAATTTTTCTGGCAACCTTATTTCATAAGCTTTTTAATTACATTTATACGCTCAAAAAATGAAGATATTACAAGTAGGAAAGTTTTATCCCATTCGTGGCGGAGTGGAGAAAGTCATGTATGATCTCATGTTAGGACTATCCGAAAGGGAAATTCACTGTGACATGTTATGTGCTTCCACTGAAAATTTTCCGGAAACAGATATAGTTATAAATCAATATGCCAAGTTATTCGTTGTCTCCACGCAAATTAAAGTTGCTGCTACCATGTTGGCACCAAAGATGATTAGCAAGCTTAGAAGTATTGCTAACCAATATGATGTCATTCATATCCATCATCCAGATCCTATGGCAACTTTAAGCCTGTTTTTAGCAGGTTTTAAAGGAAAAGTAGTATTGCACTGGCATAGTGACATCCTGAAACAAAAAACCTTGCTGAAGCTATATAAACCGCTTCAGGATTGGTTGATCAAAAGAGCAGATTTGATAGTAGGTACGAGTCCAATTTATGTAAAAGAGTCTCAGTTCTTAACCAAAGTTCAAGAAAAAATTGCTCATATCCCTATTGGAGTTGAACCTTTGTTAACCGATTCTACAAAAGCAAACTTGATAATAGGAAGATTTGCAGGCAAAAAAATTTTATTTGCGCTTGGTCGTCTGGTCGAATATAAGGGATATCCCTTTTTAATAGATGCAATCCAGGGTTTGGATGATTCTTACCATTTACTCATTGGTGGAATCGGGCCATTAAGAGAACAGCTAGAGAATCAAGTAAAAGCTTTAAATCTACAAGATAAAATTACTTTTTTAGGATTTATAGCAGACGAAGATGTACCCAACTATTTTAAAGCTTGTGATATTTTTTGTTTAAGTTCGACTATTAAAACGGAAGCATTTGCTATCGTACAGATCGAAGCCATGTCTTTAGGTAAGCCTGTTATCTCCACTAGAATTCCTGGTTCTGGTGTTAGCTGGGTTAATGAACATGAGGTTTCTGGATTAACAGTTCCAATAGAAAATGTTGATGATTTTAGGAATGCTATATTAAGGTTAGGCGAAAATAAAGAATTTTACGACCGATTGAGTAAAGGCGCATCAGAACGCTTTCAACAAAATTTTACTTTAGATAAAATGATTGATAAGACTATTACCATCTATAAAAGTCTTTAAAATTGCCTCTGAAATCATAAATTAGCTACAAATAATAATTTTTAGCCGTTTACATTCGAGAAGCATATTCCTTATTTTAATTAATTATTAATTTTGCCTTTCTACTATGCATAATTCATACGAAAACAATGATCCTAGCGTCCTCCGTATTAAGAATGAGCTCTTTTTTGAACAGGTCAAGCCTTTATTAAAAGAGGGCAAACCAGTTCAGATTACAGTAGTAGGAGGAAGTATGCGACCATTTCTTAAACCAGGTGAAAGGATAATTCTTAAGCCTATTCAGGAAAGGGATTTAAAAATTGGGCACATTGTTTTAGCAGATACAAAATCTGGCTATGTCATGCATAGGATTATCCGTATTAAAAATAATTTAATATGGATGGCTGGAGATGGTAATTTAGCTCAAATAGAGCAAATATTTAAAGAGGAAGTGTTTGCATCGGTTGAAGTAGTGATTAGAAATGGAAAACAAATCAATTTACAAACTGCATCTTCTAAAATAGCTGCGATGTTTTGGTTTCTAGCTCGACCATTTAGGATTTTTGTTTATAAAATATTTAAGATTAAGTAGAAGTAGAATTATATTTAGATATACATGAGGTTACGTAAGGACTTAGAAGTAAGGCAGGTAGGGGAGGATTATGTGATTATAGAACCTGATCAGGGCATGATGGATTTCTCTAAGGTGTATACCTTGAATGAAACTGCAGCTTGGCTGTGGAATTCGCTTAAGAATACAGATTTCACTGTTGATGATGTGGTTAAATTGTTGATGGAAGAATACGAACTCTCTGATAATGATCACAAAACGGTTGAAGCTGATGCTGAAAATTTAATTGCCATTTTTAAAAAGAATAATTTGTTGGCAGAAGATTAATGTTAAATAAGGTACAACAGGCATTTCTCACTTTATTAAGATCTGGACTTTGGGATAGTCCAATTGACGATCTTTCCATCTTTCCTTTAGATAAGGAGGAATGGAAAAACCTATACAGCATCTCCATGGCACAAACTGTTGAGGGAATTGTTTATGAAGGAATGTTGAAATTACCTCCAGCTTTTTTACCACATAAAATCTTTCAACTTCGATGGACTGTGAGGGTAGAACAAATTGAAAGACAAAATAAATTGATGGCCGAAATATTGGTTCAAATTGATGATATCTTTAAAGAAGAGGACATTCCTTTTACCTTGCTGAAAGGGTTAAGTTTAGCGAGTCTTTATGAAAAACCTTTATTGAGAAGCAGTGGAGATATTGATCTATATTTTGATTCTATTAAAGATTTTAAACGGGCTAATGCTTTAATAAGATCAAAAAACATCCAAGTAAATACCGGTGCATTGAACAGTTCAATCTACCTATGGAAATCATGTGAAGTGGAGCACCATACCAAAATGATGGATATCTTAAATCCATTTAAACAGCGTTATATCAAAAAATTGATAAATGCTGAAAAGGGATTTTATAGGAAATTAAAAATTCAGGAAAAGACCATTAATGGTATATCCTGGACATTGGCACATATTCAGACCAATTCCCATATTTTAAAACATTATTTGGGTTTTGGAATTGGCTTACGGCAATTCTGTGATGTGGCAAGGTTATATAAAAAATCAATAAGCGAAATTGATAAATTAAAGCTTCAGGCACATTATAAAAAATTAGGAATATTGGATTGGATGTATATGGTTAATAACCTGCTTATTCAATATTTAGGATTATCCAAAAATTTTCTTCCATTTGAGAATCATCCTGAGCAAGATGCCAAATGGTTATTAAATGATGTGCTTATAGCTGGTAATTTTGGTTTCCATGATACACGATATGCTCAACACTCGGATAATTTAAAAGAAAATAGACAACGAAACAATGCTTTGGAACGGGTAGTACCTCATCTTTTGAATGCTAAAAAATATGCCCCTGCAGAAGCCTTTTGGTTTCCAATTTTTAAAACACGTGATAGATTAATTGGACATAAAGAATGAATTATTCCATTAAAAGACAGATCAATTGGGCGTGGAACTTTGCAAAAGGTTTCCATGCGCAGATATTTGTTTATTTTTTACTAGAATTAAGCAGTATTGTCTTTTCATTGCTCTTTGTTTATTATTCGAAAAAGTCGGTAGACATTGCATTAAATGTAATACCAGGGGATTTAAGATTACATATATTTTTAGTGGTAGGAAGCGTTTTTGCGGGTATAGTTGCTAAATTGATCGCGACTTATATAAACCAGAAAACCCAACTGAAATTTACCTTAAGGATTCAGAACCAAATTGTTGCTAAACAATTGAATGCAGTTTGGCAGGTACTAAAACAATGGTTTACTGGTGATGTGATGGTTCGAATTACAAACGATTGTAATGAAGTTGTTCAGATGATCAGTCATGCTGGAGTTAACTTTATTGTAACTACCTTAAAATTGATAGCTACTTTCATTTTCTTATGGGTAATTGATCCTATGCTAGCCATCATGATTATAGCTATTTCTCCCTTGTTTTTATTTTCCAAAATATATTTTAAGCGACTTCGCCAATTAAACTATAATGTTAAACAATCGGAGAGTGAGGTTGGAAATATTATGCAGGAAAATTTAAGGAACAGGGGTTTAATCCAGTCCCTAAGTATATTTGCAGCCCGCCATTTCATCATGGAATCTGCACAGCAAAATTCGTTAGGTTTAAAACTTAAACAATTGAATTTCAATCTATTAACCCAAACCATGATGAAAGTAGCCATTAATGTAGGTTACCTAACTGCCTTTATCTGGGGAATTTATCGATTGCACCAAAATGAAATTACTTTTGGAACTATGACTGCGTTTTTACAATTGGTTGGGCGCATTCAATCACCTATTTTATCATTGATTACGTTTTTTCCTGCTTTCATCCGATTTCGTACTTCAGCAGATCGATTAATGGAAATTGATCTTATTGAACAGGTTGAAACTTCCAATAACCATTTTGCAAAAGAAATTAATTCTATACGGTTTGAAAATGTAACCTTTGCTTACGAGCATCAGGATGTGATACATAAACTTAATGTGGATATGAAAGCTGGGGAGCCGGTTGCTATTGTAGGAGCAAGTGGTAAAGGCAAAACAACATTAATAAGACTATTATTAAACTTGATAAAGCCTGTTAAAGGAAGAATTATATTGGAACATAAAACTGGGGATGTAAAGGACTTGAACAGTTCGCATAAATTGAACTTTTCCTATGTACCTCAAGGTAATACCTTATTTTCAGGTAGCATTTATGATAATTTAAGGATTATCAATAAATCCATAACCGAAGAGCAAATGATCAATGCATTAAATCACGCTTGCGCTGATTTTGTTTTTCAGCTTCCTGAAGGACTACATACCAAAATTGGCGAACAAAGCTATGGCTTATCCGAAGGACAGGCACAACGAATCGCTATCGCTAGAGCCATTTTAAGAGATTGCGACATTTGGCTTTTTGATGAAGCAACATCTGCATTGGACGAAGAAACATCTAATCGACTGCTTGATAATTTGATGAAATATGCAAAAGAAAAGATCATGATTTTTGTTACTCATGATGAGAAAGTGGCTTTAAGATGTAAAAAAGTAATTCAAATGAACTAATCATGCATTCAAAATTGGAAACTATGCACAAAACGGTTTATTATGCAGTTGCAGGTCTTGGATTAGAACTTCAAGTTCCTCAAACCTTCAATTTGGATGTTATATTACCTTCTTTTACAGATTTTAAATCCAAATTTTCTGAAGAAATTCCAATTATTAGTAGAGTTGAGGTTTCGTTTAATGAATTATCCTATGATCTGAAAGAGGCTAAATTACTTTCTGATATTTCCAATTTCTGGCAGGATAGATTCAAATTTTATGAATATGGAGACCAGTATTTAACGATTCTAAAAAGTGAGGATGGTCAATTTGAATGGTCCATGCTAAGTAGTAAAGATTTTAAAAAGGTTCGGATTAAAGCAGCAAGTTTTAACAAATATAAAGAGAATGTTTTAACCTGGTTTTTAATGGTAATATTTGCTCAAGCCTCTTTATCTGAAAATACCATTTTAATCCATGCTTCTGTGGTTGAAAATGGGCTAAATGCATTCGCGTTTTTAGGAAAAAGTGGTACTGGAAAGAGTACACACAGTAGACTTTGGTTAGAAAACATTCCTGGATTTTCATTGTTAAATGATGATAATCCAGCAATTCGTTTGATAAATGGCGAAGTTTTAATTTTTGGTACGCCTTGGAGCGGAAAAACAGCCTGTTATCGTAACGAAAAAAGGAAATTGGCTGGTTTTGTGAGATTAAAGCAAGGACCTCAAAACACACTAACCTTTATGGAAAATACCGATAAATTGATATCCGTTTTACCGAGCTGTTCAGCCATTCGATGGAATGCCGACCTGTTTTCATCCATGACCGATATTTTAATTCAAATTGTTCAAATTATACCAATAGCAAATTTAGTTTGTTTACCTAACGCTGAAGCTGCATCTTTGTCATACACTAACTTATCCACATAAAAAATCCATCATGAAAAAAATCATTTTCGGAATTAGCGTTTTTACGCTCTTATTATTGAATTCTTGTTTGGTATCCAAAAAGGTCGTATTCGTGGAAGATATGTCTCCAAACCTTCAATATGAAATGGAAAAAATTCCACCATTGAAAATTCAAGCCAATGACCGATTAAGTATACAAGTTGGCTCAAAAAATCCGGAATTAGCCGCTCCATTTAATAATGAATCTGGACTATATACTGTGGATGAAAAGGGAGCTATTTTATCAAATGTAGTCGGCTCAGATAGAGGTTACCTAGTGGATCAGAATGGAAATATTGAATTTCCAATTTTAGGAACCCTAAATGTAGAAGGAAAATCTATTGATGAGATAAAGAACCTTATCAAAAGTAGATTAGAAGGTGATAAAATTTTAAATGATGCTACTGTTAAAGTTGAATTGACCAATTTGAAAATCATTATGATGGGTGAAGTAGGGGGTATTGGAATTCTAAATGTACCAGACGGTCAAATCAATTTATTGGAAGCGATTACACGTAGTGGTGGATTAACCAATAACGCGATGACAAATGAAGTTGCTGTCATCCGTGAGGAAAATGGAACACGGAAAATGTATTTGAATGATATCGAAAAGGTAGCTCTCTTTGAATCTCCCACTTTCCATTTAAAACAGAATGATATTGTATATGTGAAACCTAGAACAGCTGTTACTACACCTAGAGAGGATATGACCTGGAGATATATTGGTATGTTTACAGGATTAACTACCCTGGTGTTTACTATGTTAGCTGTATTCAAAAAATAAAACTATGTCTAAAATAAGTAACACATATATGCAAAAACAACAAGAAAAGTCAATCAATATATTAGATCTTTTCCGCTATTTATTAGCCAACTGGAAATGGTTCTTATTATCTGTATTGATTTTTGGAGGATATTATTATTATCAATATAGTAAGACTCCTTATTTATATAGCCAGTCTGAAACTGTTATGATTAAGACAGCTAGTAATACCATGGTTGCTACACGGATTGCACGACCTAATAACTTTTATAATGCCGTCAATGTAAACAGTGAGATTTTACAATTACGTTCAAAAGAATTAATGCGAAATACCATTGATTCACTAAATACAGATATTAGCTATTCAGTTAAATCGGGACTGCGTACATTAGAATTATATCGCACATCACCTTATTTAGTAGAATTTGAAGGCATCAACCAAAATGCAGGTTTTTCTTTCAATTTACGACGTAAAGATGCTAATGAAGTGGAATTATCAGATTTTTCTACTAATAAAGAGGCAAAATCTATTATTGTTCCTTTGAACCAATTGGTAAATACTCCCGTTGGAAAAATGATAATTCAATTTAATCCCAATTTGAATTACCGTAAGTCTTCTGATGAACAGATTACCATTACCAAATCTCCTATAGATGCCATGGTTGGTTATTTCTTGGGTAAATTACAAATTCGTCAATTGGAAGATGTAGAGCTTTTGCAGGTTACTATGGAAGATAGCAATCCATTGCGAGCTGCCGATATGATCACCAAATTAATAAAAGTCTATAATGTGATGACTATCAAAGATAAGAATATGATAGCTCATAATACGGCTGATTTTATTAGGGATAGGATAGCGATTATTGAAGAGGAATTAAGTTCTGTTGAATCCGATATAGAAGGAATGAAAATTCAAAACCAAGGCTTGGATGTAAAAGCTGCAGGCGAACAATATTGGTCTGAATCTCGTGGGTACCAATCGACGAGTAAGGATATAGAAACGCAGAAAAAATTGGTAGAGATCATGCGTCAACGATTAAATGATCCCGCGCGTGCAAGAGATCTTATTCCTAGCAATACTGGGTTAGTTGATGGTAACATTGAATCGATTATTTCTGAATATAATAGTGTCCTTTTAAAAAGGAATCGATTGCAAGCAGGGGAAAACTCGAACAACCCTATTGTCCAGGATATGGACAACGCTTTAGTGGCTATGCGCGAAAACATCGTTAGAGCTGTAGACAATGTAATCACTGGTTTTAATATTAAAATCAGAAACCTTCAACAGGAGGAAAATGCCGCTATCAGAAAAGCCCAATCCTTACCAACAAAACAGCGGATGATGCTTTCTGTGGAGCGCCAGCAAAAAGTTAAAGAAGAACTGTATATTTTCTTATTGAATAAACGAGAGGAAAATGCAATTAACCAGGCGATGACTGATGATAATATCCGTATCATTGACTCCGCCTCAGGAAGTGATTGGCCAATTTATCCAAATAAATTAAAGAAGCTTGCTATTGGTATAGGAATAGGGTTGGCAATTCCAGCGATCGTTTTATTATTGATGTTATTATTCAATACGAAGATTCGAAACAAGCGGGATATCGAATTTGAAGTTTCCATTCCATTTGCTGGAGAGATTCCATTTTCTACGGATATGCAATCCGCAAAACAGGAAGTGGTTGTTAAAGAGCAGGGAACCGATGAGGTAACTGAGGCCTTCCGGATATTCCGAACAAATTTGGGCTTTATGTCATCCGGGGATAAAGAACAGAAAGTCTTGACTTTCACCTCCTTCAATGTAGGAGCCGGTAAAACATTCTCTGTCATTAATTTAGGTGTAAGTTTTACCTTTCTAAAAAAACGTGTGGTTTTAGTTGATTTGGATTTAAGAAAAGGAACATTAAGTCATAAAACCAAAGTTCCAATGCCAGTAGGAATTACACATTATCTTGCCGATAGCAATACGCAAATCGATGATATTATTTATAAGGATAGAATTGCAGACGGACTTGATATCATTCCAATTGGAGTAATAGCGCCTAACCCAGTGGAGCTTTTATTATCAGAACGACTTGACAATTTATTTGCAGAGTTAAAGAATCGTTATGATTATATCATTGTTGATAATGTACCATTAGGAATTGTAGCTGATGCTAAGATTGTTAATAGAATTACCGATGTGACTTTATTTGTTGTACGTGCTGGTAAGATGGATAAACGTCAATTGCCAGAAGTTCAAAAAATCTATGAATCTGGAGATTTAACCAATATGGCTATCCTTTTAAATGGTGTAAAATTTAATGATACCCGTTATGGCTATGGAAGCTATGGTTATGGTTATGGTGGATATGGTTATGGATATGGTTACGGTTATGGAAACCATAAAAAGAAAAAATCAATTTTTAATATCTTTAAGAAACGATAGATTTAAATAATGAATCATTAAAAAAGCGAATCAGACATGATTCGCTTTTTTGTTTGAGATATTGATTTAGTTAAGCTACCAGAATCTCATTACAATGCTTTTTAATATTTGAAGCCATTTTTTCAATTGGCAGGTCATCTGCATCAGCTCCAAACGGTTCTTCAATTGACTCCCCAATCATTTCCAAAGCAGCCAAAACATAAAAAATAAATGGTACAGCAGCAATCACAAAATAGCCTAAAGAAAACACATAACCAATCGGTAAAGTCGCTGTATACAAGATAATAAATGTTTTTATGAATGAGCTATAGCCCAATGGGATAGGCGTGTTCTTAATTCTTTCACAAGCTCCTGTAACTTCAGTTAATGCCGTTAATTCCTTGTTTAGCGTAATCAATTGGTCCCCAGTAATTTTACCTTCTTTATATAAAATATTAGTTTTCTTGTAAATCAATGCAGCAACCTGGTTAGGTCCATGTTTTTTATCATCCAATGTATTCAACTCCGGATTTATCTTTTCGTCCAGCATAAACTTGGTATAATCAGATTTTAAATAGGATGAAAGCGTCTCAGCAAATAAAGCGATTGATTTCCTATAAAAACTTCTATTCACTTTATCATCAGGAGACAAAAAAGCATTCATCTTTATGGCCAAAATCCTACTGGTATTGGTAAGAGATCCCCATTGCTTTCTGGCCTCCCACCATCTATCATAAGCTGTATTCGTTCTAAACACCAAGAGTAGCGACAAGACAAAACCCAATAAACTATGAACAATGCTGACGTTCTTCAACATATTTCGATCTTCTGCATCCACATAAGATAATTCCCAATAAGCCAATGCTGCTGAGATAACTGCGGATGCAATCAAATAGGGAAGGAGTCTTTTGAAAATTCGAAAAGTATGAAGATAAATAGTGGTACTTAGCCAGTCTTTGGGATTGTATATGATCATTTATATTTTTCTTTGAGGTTATTCAGAAATAGCCTAATTTCACGCAATATGACAAAAACCCGCAAAACAGTCAAGAAAAAAATAACCCCAGATAAACAAGATCAGCGTAAATTACTGATTTGGAGTATTGTTCTGCCTGCAGTTTTTGTCTTAGTGATTTTTGGTATCCAACACCGGGCTGGAATTGCCTATTTATGGGTAAAATGGTTCGAAAAGGAAAAGATCAGCCAAGAAGATAATGGAAAATATGATGTCAGGAATATAGAATTAATGCGGAGGCATGATGATAAAATCTACGGCATTGATGTATCGCAATATCAGGGAACTATTTTCTGGGATCAAGTCCTGACAATTAACGATGAGTTTCCGATTGATTTTATCTTCGTTCGTGCGACGATGGGCGAAAAAGCAAAAGACTCCAAATTTAAATCCAATTGGAAGTCCATTAAAGATAAGAACAAACTCCGAGGAGCTTACCATTATTTTAGACCGAATGAAAACTCCATTAAACAGGCCAATAATTTTATTCGAACTGTAAAGTTGGAACCCGGTGATCTTCCACCAGTTTTAGATATAGAAGAAATGCCTAGAAATCAATCCATGGATAGTTTAAAGGTAGGACTGAAACGTTGGTTGTTGCAGGTAGAAAAACATTTCCAGGTAAAACCTGTTCTTTATTCGGGAGATAAATATTTTGCAGATTTTTTAGAAAAGGAATTTGCTGACTATACCCTTTGGATTGCCAATTATAATTTTTGGGTTGAAAAACCTAAAAAACATTGGAATATATGGCAGTTCTCCGAAAAAGGAACTGTTAATGGAATAAAAGGACCAGTTGATCTTAATATGTTCAATGGAGATATTGAAGAATTGGAGGAGTTATGTCTTCCTTTAAATTAAATAAATTATTCTCTTTAAATAAATAATAATGGCATCGTTCAACGAAATAATACAACGTAACGCATTGGTTTTAGTTGATTTCTCAGCAGCATGGTGTGGCCCTTGTCAGATATTGGCACCCATCCTTCAAGAAGTTAAGGCAGAATTGGGAGATAAATTAAGCATAATCAAAATTGATGTGGACAAAAACCAAGCTGTAGCTGCAAAATTCCAGGTACAAGGGGTACCTACTTTAATCCTATATAAAAATGGAACCCAAGTTTGGAGGCAAAGTGGACTACAGCAAAAAAGTGAACTGATTAAATTAATCAATTCTTTCAGCACAAATTAATCATCTTATAGCCTGAATAACCAATTCTGAGTTAATCCAATATCTGTATAGCTATATAAGGACAAGACAGACAAGACATATTTTGTCTTCATGTTGCAAGTGAGATGTAAGTAAGGTGTAAGTGAGGTGTAAGTGCTAAAACACACTTATAGGATACTTAAACCTCACTTAAAATACAGATCCATAATGAACCAAATAAGTCAAGGCTAAGAAAATAATTGGTATTATTTCCTTAGCCTTGAAGAATTATTTTTAGCGTATGAAATTGTAATAATTAATATAGAATTATTAGTCTATGTTATAAGTTTCATCCTGAGGAGGATTCAATGCCTTTAAAATCAATTTATCGATCCGGTGACCATCCATATCCAGCACCTCAAATTCCAGGTTTTTATAAACCACTTTCTCGCCTTCTTCTGGAATGTGATCCAACAATAAAAACACTAGGCCAGCTACTGTAGTTAAATTACCTATCTCATCCTCATCGTCTTCAGAAAGGTCAAGGTTGAATAATTCAATAAAATCACTTAATTGATAAGAACCATCAATGACAAACGAGCCATCTTCCCGTTTTCTGATCGTTTTCTTTTCTTCATTTTCAGGAGAATCAAAACCACCAACTAAGGAAGCTACAATATCCGTCATGGTGATGATACCTTGCGGACTACCGTATTCATCCACAACTGCGGCCTGTAAAACTTTAGAAGTTTTCAGTGTTTGCAAGACATTATATGCATACGTATTCTCGTTTACAAATGGGATAGGGTGCAATATCTTCGTAAGATCAGGCTCTCTTCCACTCAAATATTCCTTAAACAAAGTTTTTACATGAACCAATCCGATCACATGGTCAAAATTCCCGTTACAAACAGGATATTCGGTATGTTCATCAGCCAAAATAAAGGCTTTATTCTCTTCAAAAGACCTTTGTATATCCAAATAAGTTATTTTACTTCGGTGAACCATAAGATTTATGGCTTTTTTGTCACCTAAGCTAAGTACGCGGTCCACCATGTCATGTTCGATACCTTCAATTACACCACTATCAACGCCTTCATCTACCAAAGCTTTGATTTCTTCTTCAGTAACCGTATTGCTTCCGGATTTGATATTGAATAATTTGACAATAAAATCAGTAGATACACTTAGTAACCATACAAAAGGTTTAACTATGGTACTTAGAATAGACATAGGTACCGCAATAAAGGAAGCATATTTCTCCGGAATTGCCATTCCTATGCGCTTAGGTACCAATTCTCCAATGACAAGGGATAAATAGGTGATGATCAGAACCACTAGAATAACCGATATTTGGTTGGAATATGCGGATAATGCTGGAATCTGATTCAATTGATCAGCAATAAAGGTTGAAATAGTACCACCCGAGAAAAAACCCGTTAATATTCCGATAAGGGTAATTCCAATCTGTACGGTAGAAAGAAAGTTGTTGGGATTCTCTTTAAGTTGCAATGCTGCACGAGCACCATTATTTTTTTCACTTTGAGCAGCGAGTCGGGCTCTTCGACTGGAGACGATAGCAATCTCTGAAGCTGATAAAATTCCGTTTAATACAATTAAGACAAGTATAATAATAATTTCCGTGACCATATAGGGGGTTGAACGATATATAAGCCCAAATTACGAAAAATATAGGTAAAAAATCATGCAACCGTTTGATTGAAAAAAATATTTTATTAATTGGGTCCTTATGATGATATTGCGTTTACTTACATAGAATTATGAATGAAAAGTGAAGTAATGTCAACCAAAGAAACTGAAAAGAGCATTTTATCGGCACAAAAATTTGAACTTAACGGGGAAGTGATTTCCGCTGTTCCGTTTGGTTCAGGCCATATCAACGATACATTTAAAATAACCACCGACGCAGCTAATAATAACCTTTACCTATTACAGCGTATAAATCATCATATATTTACCAATGTGGATGGTTTGATGAATAATATAGAAGCTGTATGTAATCACCTTAAAGCAAAATTGGCACATCTTGGCGAAGATGAAGTGTTGAAGAGAACAATGACTTTGGTGCCAACTAGGGATGGAAAAAAATATGTAAAGGATGAAGCGGGAGACTATTGGCGGGTTTTCTTATTGATACCAGAAACAAGGAGCTATGACATTTTGGAAACTACTTCTCAGGCATATTCGGGTGGAATGGCATTTGGCCAATTTCAAAAACAGTTAAGTGACCTTGACCCTAAAAAAATTGTAGAAATACTTCCTAACTTTCATAATATCGAATTCAGGTTGACGAACCTACGTAATGCCATTGCAAAAGATCCGGTTAAAAGGGTTGAAAAAGTTCAAGATCTATTGGATTATATTTTCGAACGAGAAGATAAAATGCGTACCATTTTAGAAATGGGTCGTGCGAATAGATTACCTGTTCGAATAACGCATAATGATACGAAATTCAATAATGTTCTATTGGATAAGGACGATAATGTGCAATGTGTTATTGACTTGGATACGGTAATGCCGGGTTATGTGGCATATGACTTTGGCGATGCTATCCGTACTATCATCAATTCAGCTGCAGAGGACGAGGCTGACTTGGACAAAGTGGTTCTGAACATCCCTTTATTTCAATCTTTCACATCAGGTTATTTGTCGGAAGCTAAAGATTTCCTAACTGATGAAGAAGTTGATTCTTTAATTTATGCGGTACATTTGCTACCTTACATGCAAGCTGTTAGATTCTTGACCGATTATATTGATGGCGATACGTATTATAAAATTGCGTACGATGAACATAACTTGGTTAGAACAAAAGCACAATTGAAATTAGTGCAGGAGTTGGAAGCAAATCATGCCAAATTAACCGAGATTTTAGCAGAAAATCTTTTAAGTAAATAAGATGAAGCATTTAGAAGTAAGCGAGATTGATTTGACCCATATCCAGCAAGATTATCATAGTATTGCGCAAGCAATGAGTGAAATCAGTTGGCAAGGTATATCAGAGGCTTCCTGGAAGGAAGATTATCCGTATATCCCGAAAGTGAGGTTTCAGATCGCTTATTCTAAATCGCATATTATCCTCCATTATGATGTGGAAGAGGAATTTGTAAAAGGACAATTTATTAGGCCGAATGAGAATGTGTGGGAGGATAGTTGTGTGGAGTTCTTCATTTCATTGGATGAAAGAAAAAATTATTACAATTTTGAATTCAATGTTTTGGGAACTGGCTTGATCGGTTATGGTCCAGCAGTAAAGGCTAAACGAAATCGTTTGTCTTCGGAAGAAATCTTAAGAGTAGATACTTATAGTAATATTCGTACCTTGAATACGGCGAAAACCTGGCAAGAGATTTTGGTAATTCCTGTAGAGTTAATTGGAATTAAACATGGAGCATTGAAAGGCAAAGTAGCATTTGCTAATTTCTATAAATGTGGTGATGAATTACCAAATCCTCATTTTATTTCTTGGAATTTGATAGATAATCCGACACCAAATTTTCATTTACCAGAATTTTTTGGAGAGGTAAGGTTTGTTTAAAACCAGGATTGCATTGTAAAGCATACGTCATTGCGAGGAACGAAGCAATCTTTGGACTATGTCATCCTGAGCAGCGTCGAAGGATCTGTTCGGGTACCAACTGTAGATGCTTCGACTTCGCTCAGCATGACAAGCGGAAAGATTGCTTCGTCGTACCTCCTCGCAATGACGGAAAAAATAATTCCTTACTTCACAAAAGTTTCCACCCATTTTACATAAGCCTCCAAAAATCCTTTAAAAAACTTTTCAGTTTCCTTGTTTGTCAGTTTCCCTTCCTTATCAAAACTATCCGCGATATTCCCACAATACATTTCCGGCTGCGCCATGGTAGGAACATTCACAAAAACCAAAGACTTCCTCAAGTGATGATTGGCACCGAAACCACCAATACCACCTATCGATGAACTAATAACCGCACCAGGCTTTTTGTCCCAAACGGACTTCCCATATGGCCGTGATGCCACATCAATAGCATTCTTCAAAACAGCAGGAACTGATCTATTATATTCCGGCGTTACAAACAATACAGCATCCAAAGCCTTAACCTCCTCACGAAATGTCGCATAATTCTCAGGAGCAGTACCTTCATCATCAAAATCCTGATTATAAAAGGCCAATTGTCCAATTTCTATAATCTTAAATGTATAACCTTCAGGCGTTATACTCACTAAATAATTTGCTATTTTCTTATTAAAGGAATCTTTTCTCAGACTTCCAACAAAAATTCCAACGGTTTTATTTGCCATAATATTAAACTGATTTATAAGTTTTATTTATATCAATTGTTTAAACTCTTTTATACTTAACAAAAATCTTCATAGATTGTTATCTATTTTATCAAATTAAGAATATGCAGAACGAATTGGCGGAAGTATGGTTTTATAACCAAGGTTGGACAGCACATGATTTCCAAAAATCCTGTTGGAAAGCCATTTCCAAAGGCCAATCCGGGATATTAAATGCACCAACAGGATACGGAAAAACTTTTGCTATCTGGTTTGGGGTATTAAAGTCCTATTACGATCAACAAAATCAACTTAACAAACCCAAGAAAAAACAATTACATACACTATGGATTACGCCTTTGCGCGCATTATCCAAAGAAATTCATAAAGCTACCTCCCAAGTTTCCCAAGATTTAGATCTCGACTATGAAATTGAACTAAGAACAGGAGACACCACCACAGCAGTACGACAGAAACAACGAAAAAATCCCCCTCAAGCATTGATCACTACACCCGAAAGTGTGCATCTGATCCTGGCCACGAAAGGCGGGCAAGACTATTTCAAAAACCTGGAATTCATTATCGTAGATGAATGGCATGAATTATTAGGATCTAAAAGAGGTGTGCTCATGGAATTGGCCATCAGCCGGATTAAATCCATAAACCCCAAACTAAAGATTTGGGGAATCTCGGCCACCATTGGAAACCTTCAGGAAGCAAAGGATATTTTATTGGGTGAACATAACAAAGGCACACTCATTAAAGCAAACATCAATAAGCAAATAGCAATTGAAACTGTGTTTCCAGATAATTTGGAAAAATTTCCATGGGCTGGACATTTAGGAATCAAACTGTTGGATAAAGTAGTCGATATCATCAATAACTACCAAACCACCCTTATTTTTACGAATACCAGATCCCAAGCAGAAATCTGGTATCAACAAATCATTACCCATTATCCAGAATTTGCAGGATTGATCGCCATCCATCATGGTTCATTAAGTGATGAGGTGCGATTTTGGGTAGAGGAGGCTTTACATGAAGGAAGATTAAAAGCCGTTGTTTGTACAAGTAGTTTAGATTTAGGTGTAGATTTCAGACCTGTTGATTGTGTTGTTCAAGTGGGATCCCCCAAAGGAATAGCCCGATTTCTTCAGCGAGCCGGGCGTTCTGGACACCGACCAGATGCCACTTCAGTTATCTTTTATGTCCCCACCAATTCGCTGGAGATCATTGAAGGTGATTCCTTAAAATATGCTGTTTCGAATCATATCGTAGAGAGTAGAATCCCTTATATCCGATCCTTTGATGTATTGATCCAATACCTCATGACCTTGGCTGTTGGAGATGGTTTCCAAGCGGAAGATATTCTTCAGGAAGTCGCCCAGACCCATTGCTTTTCCAGTATCAGTCAGGAGGAATTTGACCAATGTATGGCGCTGTTGATCCATGGAGGAACCAGCTTAACAGCTTATGATGATTTTCATCGATTGGAACTGGTAGATGGATTATATAAAGTTACCAATAGAAGGATCGCTATGCGGCATAGGTTATCCATCGGCGCTATTGTATCCGATCTCATGATGCGGGTAAAGTTCCTTTCAGGCAAATACTTAGGATCTATCGAAGAATCGTTTATTGCGAAATTAAATATTGGTGATGTTTTTTGGTTCTCGGGAAGACAATTAGAATTGGTCCAGATCATTGCCAATGATGCAATAGTAAGAGCATCGGAAAAGAAGAAAGGGGTCATTCCATCCTGGATGGGAGGAAGGTTCGCCATTTCACCAGATCTGGGGATAGCTATCAGACATAGTTTCAAGAATATTCATAAAAAAAGGGGAGTTTCTCCCGAAATAACCTTCTTAAAGCCTTTGTTCGATGAACAAGAAAGATTATCCAAACTACCCAAGGAGGATGAATTATTGGTTGAGTATATTCAAACCAAATACGGCAACCATTTCTTTTTCTATCCTTTTGATGGAAAATTAGTACATGAAGGAATGGCGCAGGTTATTGCGTATCGATTAGGAAACATCAAACCGGCCACGTTCAGCATTGCCAGTAATGAATACGGTTTTGAGTTGTTATCGGATACAGATTATGAGGTGGATGATAAATTTCTGCAAAAATTATTCTCGCCCCAGCATCTCCATCAGGATATAAACTCCGGAATTAATGTGCAGGAAATGGCCAAACGTAGATTTAGGGATATTGCTGGAATAGCAGGATTGGTCTTCCAGGGGTTCCCAGGAAAGCAGATGAAAAGTAAACACCTCCAGGCGAATGCGGGTTTGTTCTTTTCAGTTTTTTCGGAATATGAACCAAACAACCTACTTTTGCGGGAAGCATATGATGAAGTTTTTGATTTTCAATTGGAAGAAGGTAGAATGCAACAAGCCTTTGAACGAATAGCAAATCATAAAATCTTATTCAGCCGTCCTGAAAAACTAACGCCCTTTTCCTTTCCGATTTTTGCGGAATCCTTTAGAGAGCGGTACTCCAATGAGGATTGGCAAAGCCGCTTAGAAAAAGTGAAAATGCAGTTGTTGAATGGCTAAAAAAATTATTTTAAATGGTTTAGAGGTTTTCCTATTACCTCAAAAAGGGCTTTATATCCCTAGCTATGAAATGTTGGTGATCTCCGATTGGCATTTGGGTAAACTCAACCATTTTAGAAGATCGGGTTTCTTCGTTCCATCACCAGATCCTCAAGAAGAATTTGATCGGTTAAACTTAATATTGAACGATTTACAGGTAAAAGAGGTTGTTTTTCTAGGTGATCTTTTTCATTCGTCTTGGAACGAGGATTGGGAAAAATTCAAATTATTTGTTAATAGCTATTTTCATAAAATTGACTTTACCCTAACGAAGGGTAATCATGATATTCTTGCTGATCATCATTTCCTTCAAATAAATCTAAAGGTTAAAGAAGAGGTTATTTTATCAGAAGGGGTTATATTATCTCATGAACCCATTAATGGTTTACCTGCCTATATGTATAATATTGTTGGACATATCCATCCTGGATGTTTGATTGAAACCAAAGGCAGGCAGTCCTTCAAATTACCATGTTTCCATCTGGAAAATAGAATTTTAACCATGCCTGCCTTTGGGAAATTTACAGGTTTGTACCTGATGGAAAAATCAATTTCCGCTAAAGTATTTGCCATTGTAAATGATGCTGTGATTGAAGTTTGATCTTCAATTAATTATTTACTCTTCAGTCAAGAATCAATTCATTAATCAACAATCAACGTAAAATCAGCTGTTGCTAATAGTTCAGGAGTAACTTCTTCTCGCTTGACGGTATTGATGGTTAACACTTTTTGCTGAATGTCTTTTGGAAAAAAACTGATGATGCCTTCTTTCATTTTGCTGTGATAAGCCCCATTAATATGTAGAAAAACTTGTCCTTCCTGATAGTTTTTCAGGATAAATTCAGCCATAGTAGCATCTTTTAATGCCTGGGAAAAGATCATATTTGTAGCATCATGACCAGGAAGCATTTCACGCATATCCTGGTAGGTGGTTAACGTAGTATCCACTTTTAAAGGTAATTTAGCCATAAAGGATCTAACCCTGCTATCGAATTTATCCAATACGGTTATCCCTTGTTTATAAACTGCATTAGCGTATCTCCGAGGAACATTGCTCGCAATTAATTTTATTTTATTAGCTTTTGCGAATTCCACTAAAGGTTTATAATCGTTTTGGTAGTTGGACCAGACTCTTGCTTCTGATTCAAAACTTTTCTGACTGATCAAATCGGCAAAATACTCATCTATTATATGTTGAACATCTGTTTCAAACATCTCCATTCCTAAAACTACAGTAGGATGAACTTTGTTTAATAGAGTGAGTAATTTTAGTTGTACCTTATGGGCTTGTTCATTATCATGAAGTTCCCCAAAAAACACCAATGGCCTTTCTTCGACTGCTTGAACAACATTCTCCAAACTGCTGTTTTTTCCATTTTTGTCTTTGAGGATGATTTCAGCTTCTACAAATTCCTGGGTTTCGACTTCTTGTGCAAGAACAACCATATTGGGCAACAAGAATAAGATCAATATGCCAATTATTTTCATAAGGTTTCTGTTAATGATTGAACCAATAACCGCCAGTCTTCGCTTTCCGGAATACTAGGTTTTCTTTTGCCAAAGAATTGAATGATCAGGTTTCCTTGATCATCAAAAGCCTCTACACTGTGGACCAAACCTAAATTTGTTGGTTTTTTAACAATCCAAAGACTATGAATAGCTTGATCATTTAAATGAAGGTTGAATTCTTCATCCAGGATATTTATCCACGGACCAGTCCGAACAATCCTTTGCGCAAGTCCAGTATGGATCTGCAGGCAACTTGAATTTCCTACAAAGACCATTATTTCTGTCTTTAATGAAGATACTAAATTTAAAATAGATTCAATCTTTGATCTTGGAATTTCCATTGTAAATCCACTTGGTGCATTTTGCATGGCCTGAATTCGGCTTAATCCATGCTTTTTTAGGATTCCCATAAAATCATGGGTATCCTGAAGATCTTTCCATTCCTGATGAAATTCCTTTGCATCAAATTTTTCCGTTTCCAATGGAAGTTCCTTTAATGGAATTTGAATTTCAATGGATAGGTGATCAGGTTGGTCGGTTTGAAATTTATCCAGTAAATTTTCATAAGCCTCTACAGAACTTTTTTCAGTGAGATATACTTTATGAATGGCATTTCCAAACCGATCGAAAAATTGGATACTTTTTCTATTGTTTTCATTGACAGCAAATACAAATTTCCAATCTTTCATGAAGAGGCGCAGATCGATATCTGGATTTACGACCAATCCGATGGTACCATGGAACCCCGCCTTGCTGTATATGCCTTTTCTTTCATGTACGGCATATTCATTTCTTGTTAATGCCATGACATAACCGAGTTCTTTTAATTCGTTTAATAGGTTATGGAAATCGGGGAGGAGATAAAGGTTGTTTTCTGAACTATAAACCAATTCTGCCTCGGTTACTTTTAAAGCTTTTGCAGCATCTCTGATACGAACTTTTGGGTTCTCTTGTTTGTATTTTTCGTAGATAGATCTGATGTTATTTTCTGTTGTTCTGTTCATTTTTTGTTTTTTAATTTTTGTTTGTTTTTTGTTTTTTTTTTTGTTCTGGTCAGTCATGGGGAGATGGTTTACTCGTCATTGCGAGGAGGCACGACGAAGCAATCTCAGCGTCATTGCGAGGAGGTACGACGAAGCAATCTTTCGACTTTGTCATCCTGAGCAGCGTCGAAGGATCTGTACGGGTACCATATTTAGATGCTTCGACTTCGCTCAACATGACATGGCAAAAGATTGCTTCGTGCCTCGCAATGACGTAAAATCACAATGACATGGCTAAAGATTGCTTCGTGCCTCGCAATGACGTAAAACGCGATGACGTAAAATCACAATGCCCCTATTTATCATCCCATCCCTGAAGGAAGAATGCCCGTATACCCCAAAATTCCTTTTTCAATTCTTTTCACTTTTGTATGATACATATCAAAAACCGCTTCCTCCGTCAAAACCTCCTCAGGAGGTCCAAAATCCTTTACCTTCCCATTTTTCAATAAAAGAATTTGATCTGCATACTGCGCCGCCAAATTGATATCATGCAACACACAGATAACACACATTCCAAGCCTTGCCAGATCCTTTGCCTTTTCTAAAATAACCTGTTGATACTCCAGATCCAATCCATTGATCGGCTCATCCATCAACAATATCCCGTCCCTTTGCTGATAAATCTGGGCAAGAACCCTTGCCAATTGCACCCTTTGTTGTTCTCCTCCTGATAACGTAAAAATCATTCTTTCCTGAAACCCCGCCATACCCATTTCATCCAAACAACATTTCGCAATCCTAATATCTTCAGAACTCGGCTTATAATTGAAATGCGGATATCTACCCATCAAAACAATATCCAAAACCTTAAGATTAACAGCAAGGTAATTGCTCTGCGGAAGAACAGCTCTGAATTTAGCCAATTCCAAAATCTTATATTTCTTCAAATTCTTACCATTAATCAAGATCTCACCAGAATATCCATGATTTTCCTTACTGATTAATTTCAATAAACTGGATTTCCCAGCACCATTAGGACCGATAATCCCAACCAATTCACCGCCAACAACCCGCATTTGAACATCCTGAAGAATCCTTTGGGATCCAATGAAATAATTAAGTCCTTGGATGGAAATCATGATATATTTCCTTCCTTCGTATTCTTTATAATTATGGCTAAAAACATGGGCACACCCATGATAGCTGTAATGATTCCTATCGGAAGTTCGGCAGGAATAACGATCGTTCTAGCCAATAAATCTGCTAATACCAATAAACTAGCTCCCAAAAGTACGGAGCCGGGAAGAAGGAATTTGTGATCAGCCGTAACGGTCATCCGCAATAAATGTGGAACAAGAAGTGCCAGAAATCCGATGATTCCTGAAAGGGCCACACAGGCGCCTACACCGATTGCTGTTAATACCACAATAGTCCTTTTGGTTTGCTGCAAATTAATCCCTAGATGTTCCGCTTGGGATTCACCCAACAATAAGGCATTTAGGGGTTTTCCAAAGAATAGCAAAGAGCCCATACAAATCAATGCAAATGGGAGCAGGGCAGCAACTGATTGCCAGCTAGCACCTCCCAAGCTTCCTAGATTCCAAAAAGTGATATTCCTTAACTCTTCATCATTCGCAATAAATGTAAAAAGACCCACCAATGCCCCGATCAATGCATTGATAGCAATGCCCATTAAAAGTAAGGTTGTGATGGAAGTTCTTCCTTTCCTCACTGAAAACTTGTAAAGTACAGTTGTCGTGAGCAGAGCTCCTAAAAACGAAACTATAGCTAAAGCATAGTAACCCATATAATGCGTTAAACTAGAAAATAGGGAATTTCCTAATACAATGAACATTACAGCAAATAAGGATGCACCAGAGGATATCCCTATCAGCCCAGGTTCCGCCAATGGATTTCGGAAAATCCCTTGGATGGCTGTACCGCATATCCCTAATGTTCCACCGATCAAAAGACCAAGGATGACTCTGGGCATACGGATAGCCATTAACACGGCCTCCTGTTGGGATTCAACAGGATTATTTGATCGGAATTGTTTGTTAATTATTTTCATTAAATCACCTAAGGGTATTTCTATGGCCCCTACACATATGGAAAGTATGCAGGAGCCAATTAGAAATAGTAGTAGAGAGATAATGAAAATCGTTTTATATTTTTCTATCATTCATGAATTTTAGTATGTAACTCTTTGATCGCCTGTGGCAACCGCGGACTAAAGCCCGATAATAACTGTCCATCCATGGCAATAATTTTCTTGTTTTTGCCAGCATTGGTCTGCTTTACGCCTTGAACTGATAATAGGCCTTCAGCACTACCTAGGCTGGATAATCCAGAATCAAACAGCAACAATACATCAGGATTATAATTCACCAAAGACTCGGATGTTAATGGTCTATAGTCCTTAAAATCTTTTGCTGGATTCACCGCTCCTGCCAATTGGATAATTTTATCCACTTGGGTATCAGATCCACCAACCATCATGGTTCCACTACCACGTGCATAAATAAATAGGACCTTAGGTTTTCCGTGGGATTCCGGGAAAGACTTTACATCCGCAATTTCTTTATCGAACGATGAAAGAATGGAATCTCCTTTAAGTTTCAGGTTCAACGAATCGGTTAATGCACGGATAAGGTTCCTCGAGCCTTCAACAGAATACTCCTGATCAAGCAGTAAGACCTTTAGACCTGCCTGTCGAAACTGTTCAACAGTTTCTTTTGGAACCTCTGTTGTGGTTCCGATAACCAAATTGGGGTTTAAGGCTAATACACCTTCCACCGGGATTTTACGATTATGACCAACCTTAGGTTTGGATTTTATGGACTCTGGATAGGTCGAAGCTACATCAGTGCCTACGATCTGATCTTCTAATCCGGCCAAGCTCAATATTTCCGTTATAGTACCATTCAACGAGACAATGCGTAATGAATCAGGGTTATTGGCTGCAGCGCTCTGTGTTTCCGAATTTCCACTTTGGCAGGAGGAAATAAACAGCGCAAAGGCCATAAATACGAACAAGTATCCAATATTTTTCATGTTAATAGGCTTTTACAAGTTTATATTCCAATTCAGGATATCCACGTTTTCCGCCATCACCTCCAGCACCCATGGCGATAAATTTCAACTTATAGATGTTTCCAAGATTATCCTTGATTACATAGTAACGATCTTTATAGGCACCAGGAGAGAAAGCACTTCTCCAATTAGCACCAATCACATTTCTATTGGGTTTAAAGGTTACTAAGGATAATTTGCTTTCGTCAAATTCAGCATAAGTGGGTTTACCATTGCTTTTTCCATCTTTGTCCAAAAAGATGATTTGTTCAGAAGTAACTTTGTAAAGATGGTTGGTAAATATTAAATCACTGAAAGAATAGGGTACAGGAGTTCCGGCCATGGAAGTAAAATAGATTGATCTTGTCCACACAAAATCCCATTCTTCTTTTTTGGGCTCTACATTTACCGGACCTGAGGCGAAGGAGATGAATTTAAAATTAAAAGCCTCCTCTTTCGTTATACTCAATGATTTGATTTGTTGATCCTCTAATTTTGCATATTCCAGGGTATAAGCATTTGTACCGCTTCTTACGATCCTAACTTTCCAAAATTCATCATCGCCTTTGGGAGTTGGGCTGTTAACTACATAGACCTTATTGTCGTTAGCATTGGCCTTGATTTCAGCGATGACATTATGGTTTAGCCTACCTAATGTATCATCATAAATCTTCAGTTTTTCAGGCTTGATATCTAACTTCAATTGTTCAACATCGAAATTAGTTTTATTGACTGATTTAATGTCGGTGGAATTGGTAACCATTGCCGACATATCCATCGAACTATTCAGAATAACACTGAATTCTGCACCGCAATGAAAGCCTAAGTTCCAGGAACTTCGTTTAACTGACGATTGTTTATCTGTGCTCAAATCAACATATACCGCATTTTCGGCATACGAACCGCCAGGTCCACCGTCTAAGGTTAATTTATTTCCATCAGAAGGTTTTATTTTAGGGATAGGTGCATCTTGTCTTTTACAAGATCCTAACATTAAAAATCCTAAAATCGCAACAGCACTTAAAGTAGTAATTGTTCTCATATTATTTATTCAAATTGTAAAGCAAACCAAAGAAGTATGATCTTCCATAACTAATAGGTACAGAGGAAACGGAAGAACTATGTGCTCCTGAACCAACTGTGGCCGTATTTTCAATATTTTCTGTATTGGTCAAGTTTCGAATACCCGCCTGTAGGTTTAAACCTTTGAAAAGGGTTTTATTCACGCTCAGGTCGAGTTGTTGGAAACTGGCGAGACTGGTCTGTCTAGCTTCTACGCCAGTATTGGTCTGTATGGTTTCATATCCCGGCCTTTTGCCATTATATTTATAAAATACAGAAATATTTGTCGCCCATCGAGGTATCTCTTGCGATATTCCAGCATTAAGCTCTGGCGTCCATAAAAATTGTTTTAGTTCTTGATTAATTGCTTTTTGCATATTATATCTACCTATATAGCCAAGGCCAAGATCTATTTTTAAGTGTTTGTAAGAAAAAGTATTGGCAAGGTTAAATCCAGTGGTTTTATAATGGGCCAAATTGAGGTAAGTATTCACCCTGTTATCCCCAGGCTTCATACTCATCGTGACCAGATTATTGAATTGATTGTAGTAGCTACCAAAACTTGTCCTTAGAAAAGCTTGTGAATGAAATGCTTTTTCAAAATTTAGATTTAAATGGTAACTGTTACTATGTTCAGCTTTCAGATCTTTATTGCCTTCAATTTGATGATTACTGTCAAAAAAGTTAAAGTAAAGTTCTCTTAGGCTTGGTGCCCGAAAACCACGAGCATAGGAAAGTCTCAAATCAAAATGTTCATTCAACAATAATTTTGCATTAATAGAAGGAATTACCGGAGGAGCATCATATATGGAGTTATGTATAAACCGTAGACCAGGTCTAATCATCAACCAAGAAATTGGTCGGTAATCTGCCGTTATAAAAGCTGCAAGATCCCAAATTTCAGATCGCTCTTGTATTCGGGCTCCCGACCCTCGATCGTAATCAATATCCACGCCACTCAATAAATCCAATCGATTTGACCATTTATAATGGCCAGTAATTTTCCCAAAACTTTGATAAAAAGTAGAAACATCCTGTTCACCAGCGCCCGTACTCAGTTCCATCGTTCCTTTTTCAAAGTCATGTATATTGGTTACGGTGGCACGCCTGTAATTCTGTTGGGTAAAAGAGCTAACAAAATTCCATTTTTCCTTCCATTGCCAGTCGGCCTGAACCATATGGTTATATCGGTTGGTTAGATAATTCTTATCTATATATCTGTTATTGGGTAAGATGTTCCCCGGTGTATAAATATCCTCGTCCAGCAAACTAAAATTGTAAAATACATGCAGATTATTATGATTATAACCTATTTTTCCTGATGCCAGGTATTGGTCTTTCGGTTGCCAGGCCAGTGCTCTTCCAGAAAGATTGCCTTGATAACCACCAAAGGTATTCCTGCTGGCGGTCATATTCCCATACCAATTATTTTTGCTGTAAATCAGATTGGCATGTAGGTTATGTCGACCTTCTGCATAGGCTGGATTATATTCGGTATTTACCGTTTCTTCAAGAAGTCTGACTTCCAAATTCCATTGGCTCTTTAAGGTACTTGCATCTCTTGTAATGATATTGATTACACCTGCCAAAGCATCCGTTCCATAAATGACCGACACAGGTCCTTCAACAAGTTCAATGCGCTCGATCGTATTGATGTCGATCTGTGACAGACTTTGTTTCGTACTTCCACGATCAATCAATGGAATGCCATCCAATAAGATCTTTACATTTTGCCCACTCATACCCATTAATTCAATGTCAGATTCACCAAGAACCAAATCATTATTAAAGCGGATTCCTAATTGCGTATTCAGAAGAGTGGTAATATCGCTTGTAGCTCGTCGAATGATATCATCCCGATTGATGGTTCGAACGGCATATATGGAGTTTTTTAAGGAGGTAGGCTTTATTTGTCCTGTCACAACCACCTGCTCAATAACTTGTTTTTGAAATAAAGAATCCTGCTTTTGGCGCTGATCCTTATCCAAAGATGTTTGACCAAAAACAGGATTAATTGATGTTTGTAATAAGGAATAGCAAAGTATGTAAAAAGTAAGTCTCATGTAATTATTTAGAATCATTATAAACAACACTACAAACTTATAGCTTGTTTAGAACAGTTCCAAATAAGAAAGGGACGTGAAAGGAAATTTTAGTTTAATAATCGGAAATAAAAGCCTTATTTTTATTTCATGGGAACACCCTTATTGAATTTTTTTAGTGAATATTATCATATTAATGATGAGGTTGAACAATTTTTCGACCAGATCATGGAACAGAAAGAATATCAAAAAGGAGATATTATTTTTGAACCAGACAGTCATTTAAGGTATATCTATTTTATTGAGAGTGGTTTCACTAGAATCTATTATTATAAAAACGGAAAGGATATTACGCATTATTTTTTCGGTCCTAATAGCTTTAGTACAGGTATTGAAAGTGTATTCTACAGAAAACCTTCACTTTTTGGATTTCAAGCATTAGCGCCATCAAAAATATGGCTAATGCCATTTGCTCCCATAGAAGAACTTGCCAAAACCAATATAACCGTCAATCAGATCATTCAGAAAGTGCTATTGGATTCATTGATCAATTTTTCGAACAGGTTCTACAACACACAATTTGAAACTGCCCAGGAAAGGTATGAAGGTCTTATAACCCAAAACCCTACATTATTCCAAAATGCCAGTTTAGGACATATTGCTTCATATCTTGGCATATCACAACAAACTTTATCCGTAATTAGAGGAAAGGTATAGACCTTTTTTAAGATATCTTAAAAATATCCTCCCTTATCCTCATGACCTTTGTATTGTTAAAAGATAATACAAACTGGTCATGAACAATCAAACAATTAGAAAGGCTTTAATAAGTACTGCCGTATTATTTGGTTCTACAATATCCGTTCAAGCTCAACAAATCGGATTTAAAGAGTTTAAACAACCTGTAGAACAAGCCATTCAACACAACAGATCTATTCAGAATGCCACCTTGGAAAATCAAAAGATTTCCTTGGAAAGGGAGCATGTAAAAGGAAAATTCCTACCTCATGTTAGTGCAAATGCCATGTATGGCTATTTGAACAGTAATATGGATATAGATCTTCCTACAAAACAATTGCCCCTTTTAGGAACTTCCATTTATGATGGCTCGCAACAATTAAATGTTTCTTCACAAGTAGCCATGGCAGGGGTAACTGCCACCCAGGTTATTTTTAGTGGACTGCAGATCACTAACGGACAAAAAGCCCTCGAACAAAAATTCAAAGCACAGGATTTAATGAATCAAGCAGGTTATGATCAATTAGCTCAAGAAGTGGTCCTGAGTTTTGATCAGCTGATGTTGTTGAAAGAGGTGGATGTACTTATTCAAGATTCTGAAAAACGCTTGAAAAAGGAACACGAAAAAGTGGTTCGAGCGATAGATAATGGTTTAGCTATTCCCTATGATCGGGACAAGATTAAATTGGCGATGTTGGAATTGGAAAGTAGAAAAGCAGAACTGGAAAGTAATCGGGAGCTCTTATTCTTCAAACTTCAAGAACTGACAGGACTACCGATAGAACGCTTAAAAGAAACTAATTACAATTTGCAGGAACTCAGCTTGAATCTGGAAGATGCCCAAACAATGAACCGTAAGGAAGTTCAAGCTTTAGAGGCTGCAGGCAAAGCTTATGAATATGTTTACAAAAAAGAAAAGGGTAGTAGATTACCCCAGGTTTTTGCCTTTGGTAATCTATCCTATATCAATGCATTTTCAACAGATTTAACCATCAAAAATCTTCCTAAAATGGGCAACCTAAAATTGGAAAGTAATCATTTTCAGATGGCCCCTAATTATGCGGTAGGAATCGGAATGAAATGGAATATTTTTGAAGGAAAGGCACATAAAACTGCCATCGAGAAAACAAAATTGGATATGCAGATCAATGACAACAAACTGTTGGATACACAGGAAAAGCTTTCCTTATTACAGAAAAAAACCACGGTAGATTATCAGCTTGCTTTGAAAAAGACCAAAGTGAATGAGCAACAGGTAGCTATTGCCAAAAACAACCTTCATCTTGCATCCAGACAATTTGAAGAAGGTTTGACAGATGTTACGGAACGCCTGGAAGCTGAAAACGAATATTATAAACAGTCTTTAAACTACTTCCAGCAAGTGCTGGCACAACGTCAAGCGGCTAGCGAACTTTTGAAAGCTAACGGAAACTTATACGAAACTATAACTCGATAACCATGAAAAAATTAATATATAGCCTTAGTGCATTCTTACTATTACAGAGCTGTCAAACAGATCCTAAAAAACAAATTAAAATAGAAGGTAAAATTGAAAGGGATCAAATTGCCGTAACCACCAAAATCCCTGGTAAGATTCAGCGGGTATTGGTAGAGGAGGGACAATTTGTTCAAAAAGGAGACACCTTACTTATCCTGGAATTTCCTGAAGTGGATGCGAAATCCATTCAGGCACAGGGAGCACTCAACGCTGCACAAGCACAATATGAAATGGCTGTTAAAGGTGCCACTGATGGACAGATAAAACAATTGAACGCAAAAGTATCCGGATTAAAGGAACAATATGACTTTGCCCAAAAATCTTTAAATCGGATGAATAACCTATTGAAGGATTCCCTAGTTGCACAGCAAAAATACGATGAAGTCTATGCCAAATACCAAGGCGCAAAAAACCAATACTTAGCTGCCCAAGCAGAATTGGCCGACGTCCAACATGGAGCAAGAATTGAACAGCAGAAAATGGCTTTAGGCCAAAAGGAACGTGCTTTAGGTGCAGTATCTGAAGTTACGGTTGCTGCTAAAGAGCGATTTATTTTGGCTCCGCAGGATATGAGTATTGAAAACATCAACCTCAAAACCGGAGAATTGGCTTTGGCTGGTTATAGTTTGGTATCAGGATATATTCAGGATGGCACCTATTTCAGAGTAACGGTTCCTGAAGGAAAAATCAAGGATTTTCAAAAGGGTAGCCAAAAAACATTGGTTATTCCATATCAGAACAATGAGGAAATTCAAGCTCGTATCGAGACGGTTAAACCATTAACCGCTTATGCAAACATCAGTACCGCTTATCCGGATTTTGAAGAACAGCAATCCATGTTTGAGATACGCTTAAAGGCAGTAGACCCTAAACAAGTTCAAGATCTCTTGACAAAAGCTACATTTATCATAAAAGAAGACTAATAGGAGGGGAAAATGAAAAATTTTATAGCACTGATCAAAAGGGAATTCAAATTATTCTTTCAGAATAAGGTCCTTTTGGTACTATTTCTTGGTGCCCCGATTCTTTATGGTGTATTGGTAGGAGGGGTCTATAAAAAAGGAAAAGTAACGCATCTACCTATCATCGTGGTGGATGAAGATCGCAGCCCCTTGAGTAGGCAATTAATTGACATGTTCAATGACGGGGAAGTAATCTATGTGGCAAAAGTATTGGATGATGCTTTTAATGCTAACGATGAGGCCATGAAACATGAGGCAACGGTCGTGGTGCAAATACCTAAAGGTTTCTCTTCGAATGTTAATTACAATAGGCCAACAGAAGTCACCTTATTTGTGAATGCTTCCAACACCTTAACATCAAACTATGCGATGATGGCTGCGAATGTAGCAGCCGGAACCATGAAAGCAGGAATTCAAATCAAAGCCCAACAAAAAAAGGGAGTCCCAGAGTTTGTCGCGGCACAGCAATATGAACCCTTTAAAACGACTATTATCAAACAGCATATCCGAAGTGGTAATTACCTTTATTTCATGCTGCCCGGAGTTTTACTGACTGTTTTACAGCAGGTCATGATGTTAGGTTTGGCACTTAGTTTTTCTTCTGAATTTGAGAAAGGAACTTTTGCAGAGTTGGTTGGAAAATCACAAAATGTATTCATTTTGATTTTAGTGAAAATACTACCATACCTATTCATGTCGATCTTGATCTATGGGCTATATTATGGTTTTTCATTTTGGTATAGAATGCCATTGCATGTTAATGGAACGGCCTTCTTTTGGACCACACTATTGTTCTTAGCAGCTGTCAGTTTTATTGGTATTTTGGTCAGCCTGGCTATTCCTAGCCAATTGAAAGCTACTGAAATTTTAATGGTGATTGCTACGCCTAGTTTTATTCTGAGTGGTTTTACCTGGCCATTGAGTCAAATGCCAGATTGGATAGTTGCTATTGCCAACATGATTCCTTTAACACACTATCTACAGATATTCCGAACCTTGATCATCGAAAATGGATCAGTAGAATATGTCCAAGATGCTATTTGGGGCTTAGGATGGATTGCTGGTATCACCTTAATTCTTTCCATCGTACTCTTACAAAGGAAAATATCAAAGATCAAAAAAGATACTCCGATTAAACAAACCGTTTAATTGTCTTTTAACAAATGAGTGAACACCGGAACTGTTGTTTCGGTGTTTTTTTATGGAACTATTTGGACAGGTATTTCCTTTTGTCCATTATCTTTGGCCATTAAGGCCAATAAATAAACAATCTCAATCGCTTCATCACCAATAGCCAAACATCCCTTGGAAGTTGATCCACCGTGGATGAAGATATCAGAACCTGTTCGACCAAGGAATAGATCTTCCTCATTCGGGTAATTGATTCCTAAGGACAGGTGATATTTACTCTTGGGATTAAAACGATTGATATAATAGTTTCCTTCGGGAATCTGAAGGTCACCTTCTTTTTCTTTTGGACCTAAAGTACCTGAAAAAGCCGTCAAGGGAAATTGTTGATAAAGTTGAAATGAAGTATCGCCCGTATTCCTTACCCATAATTGAAGCAGCTGTTGGCTTTTAATTCCTAAAAATTGAATTTCCAATTGGTCATTGTATATCCCCAACTGCTGGAGAGTAGCTAAAATTCTGGGTAAATGTTTCTTCTTCGCTATATCAATGCGATCCATGTCTACCCAGTTACTTGTATTTTATATTTCACCAATAAATCCGGTAGGGAAGAAATAGAAAATTTTGCGCCTTTAACCGTGTTCTGATCTAGATCTAATTGTATGTTTATGCAAGTTGAAAAATCTGCTTTTTCCAAATTGGAATTTAGGAAGGTGCTATTTAATAAATCACAATATTCAAAGTACGCCTGCAGCAGATCCGCAGATTCAAAGTCAACTTCATGTAGTTTACAGGATATGAACTTTGTTTTCTTCAGTTTACATTGATAAAAGGAGGAATGATCTAGGATACAATGATCAAAGCTAAAACTCAGGTTAAAAGGATTACAGCTATCAAATTTTAATCCTAATAACTTACAATGTTCGAATTTTGCATCTTGAATCATACTATGTTCCAAGGTGGCTAGACTAAGATTACAATGCGAAAAAGTACAATCCACAAATTTCATTTCGGAAAGGTCCATCCGTTCGAAATTGCAGTTTTCAAATCTACAGTATTCGTATTCTCCTTTTACTAAGGGTCGATCGCCAAGATCTTCTGCTGTAAAGGTTTTATCTTCGAAATATTCAGCCATGTTTATAATTATTCATTTATGATTTCCTTCCTAATTCGGCTCAAAGAAGTATCCGTTACACCCAGATAGGAAGCTATGAATTTCAGTGGTGCTTGTTGGATGATTTGAGGTTTATCCTTCATGAGATGGAGATATCTACTTTTGGCTGGCTCCGTGATCATCTCTGTTGCTCTTTTTTTGCTGAGGTATAATTCGAAAGCCATCCATGCACGACCCCATTCCCGAAAGGCCGGAATCTGATGGAAAAGTTCCTGAAATACATCATAATCTAATTTCCATAGCACGCAATCCGTTAAGCATTGGATATATTCCTGGGATGGGATACGTTGAAAAATAGAGGCCACTTCAATAACCACTTCATTCTTTCCAGAAAAGCCTGTCGTGATTTCATTCCCTTCATAATCGTATAGAAAAGTTCTGACCAATCCGTCTTCAAGGATATAAAATTGATTCAATACCTGATCTTTCTTCAACAAGAATTCACCCTTAGATACCTGAATTTTTTCATGGGCAGCAAAAATTTTTTCCAGATCTTCATTTTCGAAAAGTGGGTGTTGATAGGCGTATTTTAAGATTTCCATAAAAGGAGTTATTTACATCCAAGATAAGTAAATTTCAGTTAACTAAAACGGATCTTCGAGCGTAAAACTTATCCTCTCCTTAGAAATGGGATGGGTAAATTCAATAAAGCCTGCATGTAGATGTAGACGATCTGCCCGTTGGCCATAAAGATCATCCCCCAGAATAGGGCAGAATAGACCTTTTTTATGCGCTGAATGCACACGTAATTGATGCGTTCTACCTGTTAAAGGAAAATAATGGATCCGGGTTCTTCCGTTTTCTATTGCTTGAACCCTAAATTTTGTCTGAGCAGGTTTACCATATTCGTAACAGACCACTTGCCTTGGACGATCATCCAAGTCTACTCGTAACGGCAGATCAATAAGTCCTTCCTGCTGATCTATTACACCATCCAAAATGGCGGTATATCGCTTTTTAACAGTATGTTTTATAAACTGATCTTGAATAAATTGATGGGATTCCTTATTCTTTGCCAACACTAAAATTCCGGAAGTCGACATATCCAAACGATGGATGATCAATGGACCGGTTATTTCTGGAAATCTTTCCAATATTCTGGTCTGAACACTATCCTTAACATTGATCCCGGGAACCGATAAAAACTCTGCTGGCTTATTGACAACAATGATCGATTCATCTTCGTATATAATATCAATGTCCAAATCACTATCCGGATGCTGAAGCATGGGATTATCATCAACTTCCAATCCCTGTAGCATATGGTTTAAGATGGGTTCGCATTTACCACGACAAGCAGGGTAGAAGGATAAATGTTTTCTTACTTCTGTATTTGGCGATTCTCCCCACCAGAACTCCGCCATAGCAATAGGTTTTAGCTTATGTTGATAGGCAAACTGCAATAATTTTGGGGCAGCGCATTCTCCAGCTCCTGCAGGAGGTTGCAATTGAATAGCTTCTTGGAAGATATCTAACACTGATCTTGATTCCCCTTGCGCATTCAAAAAATGGTATTGATCAAATAGACGTTGCTGCAGGGATGACGACCTTTCTTTACGCTCATTCTTTAACGCTTCGATCTGCTGTTGTTCCATAAGATACTTTTCCTCGAAACGTTCTATCACCTTTAAAGCATTTCCCTTCGCTACATCATATTCATGTTGATCCCGATAACTTTGCTTAATGAGATCAATTTCTAATTCCTGATAGGCATTTTCCGAAAGGATCGGTTTTTGGATGGTTCTAATCTGCTTTCTTTCCGATTTATTTTGTTTATGCAACACCCGGAGTGTCGAAAGTGATTTTTGTTGTTCCTCCTTGGCAGATTCAAATTGAAGTTTCAAAGCTTGAAGATTTCCATTTTCTTCTATTTGTTCCAATTCCCTATTGATCCGATTGATCTCTTGTTCTTCCTCCAGAAAAAAACCTTCAGGCTTTAACATATCAAAGATTGGAGGTACAAAATAACGATGTTGATTCGTTCCAGCCAGCTTCCCAGAAACGGCGGCAAGATAACCTAAGCCACCATGTTCATCTTCAACGACCAAAACCCCAAACATCTTTCCAATCACTAAAGCACTATTATGATCATCTAGCCCAAAATTATGTTCGAAATCTTTTTGGGTCAATAAATATTCCTGCACCTGCTTTGCAGCAAGCATACTTAACGCATGCGGCTCATAACAAAAGGGAAATGTAAATTTCTCCGGTTTTTTGATATGCGATACATCGTGCTGAAAGCGATGAAGGAATGATATATTACTCATTTAATGACAGTTCAATTCGGGGCAAAAATACAAATATTAAGAAGGATTTAAGATAATAATGATGAAGTTCAAATTCCAACAAATCTAAAGCCTAAAATGACATAAAAATGCCTTTAAAATATCTTTTATTGCAGTTTTTATTGGTAAATTGTATACATCAAAATTAGGGATATATATGGAAAACAAAAGAATATTGGGAAAATCAGACCTAACGATTGTTCCTCTTATATTTGGTGGTAATGTATTCGGTTGGACCTTAGATGAACAGCAATCCTTTGATATCTTGGATCAATTTATGGAATTAGGCTTCAATGCCATCGATACAGCCAATAATTATAGCCATTGGGCACCTGGAAACAAAGGCGGCGAATCTGAAACCATTTTAGGAAACTGGATCAACAGCAAAGGAAACAGAGAAAAAATTATCCTCATGACTAAAGTTGGTGGCCGATTTGGATATGATACCAAACCAAATACCCAGGCGAGTTATATCAAGGAACAAGTAGAACTTTCTCTAAAACGACTACAGACCGATTATATAGACCTATACCAAACTCATTATGATGATGAAGTGACCCCAATTGAAGAGACGCTAAGGGCATATGAAGATTTGATCCAGGAAGGTAAAATAAAACATATTGGGGCATCAAACATTGGAGCTACTCGGTTGCAGGAATCTTTAACTATTTCCAAAGAACAAAATTTACCTGCTTACATCAGCCTACAGCCAGAATATAATCTATACGATAGGGAGAACTATGAAAAGACCTATTTGAAATTAGTTGAGGAAAATGAATTAGCCGTTATTCCTTATTATTCTTTAGCGAGTGGTTTTCTAAGTGGGAAATATCAAACCGAATCTGATTTTACAAAATCAGCTAGGGGAGAAGGCATTCAGAAACGTTATTGGAATGAAAGGGGAAGGAGAATTGTAGCGGCATTAAATGAAGTTTCCAATGCATACAGAACAAGCCCTTCCGCAGTAGCCTTAGCTTGGTTATTAGCCCAACCTACCATCACAGCACCTATTGCTAGTGCGACCAAAACAGAACATCTTGAAGCCTTTGAAGCCGCTGTTCAACTGAGATTAGGGGAGGAGGCACTGAAGAAACTTGAGGAAGCAAGTAAATACTAGAATAAATTCTCAAAAAGTATAAACAACAAATAAATATATAATACTATGAAAACTAATATCGGAATTACAGAAAAAAACACCTCAGCAGTAGCTGAAATATTGAACAAATTATTGGCAGATGAAAATGTGCTGTATACAAAGGTTCGAAACGCTCATTGGAACGTAGAAGGACCAGACTTCCATGCTCAACATTTATTTTTTGAAACGATATATGATGAATTGGCGGAAATCATTGATGAAGTAGCGGAACGAGTTCGATCCATTGGCCATTATGCTGTTGGAACCATGAAAGCTTGGTTAGAAATAACCCAATTAACAGAAATGGCTTATGGTAAAAATGATTCCAAGGGATTCATCAAAGAAATCCTCAACGATTTTGAAAGCCTGATCATTTCCTTGAGAGAGGATATCGATAAAGTGGAAAAAAACAAGGATGCCGGAACAGAAGATTTTTTGGTTGGCATTCTAGAAAAACATGAAAAAACAGCTTGGATGCTAAGATCACACCTTAAATAGCATATACTTACATTTTAGAAGCTCCTTCGGGAGCTTTTTTTTTTGAATTTCATTTAATAATCAATAGAATAGATAGGATTGTTCCAAAGAATAGTTAATTTCAAAGCGATTTTATTAGTTATTTAAATGATCGACGAATTAATTGCCTATTTGGGAACCTTAAATCCCGTTACAGCAGCTTTATTAGCAGGTTTATTCACTTGGGGAGTGACCGCATTAGGAGCAGCATCCGTTTTTCTTTTCAGAGGAGTAAACAAACGACTATTGAATGGCATGTTGGGCTTTACAGGTGGCGTTATGATCGCTGCTAGTTTTTGGTCCTTATTGTCACCAGCAATAGAAATGAGTGACGGCAGTGGATTTGAAAAAGTGATGCCAGCCGCCATTGGCTTTATATTGGGTGCACTTTTCATATTTGGTTTGGACAAGCTCATGCCACACCTGCATTTGAACTTTTTAAAATCAGAAGGTCCAAAATCATCCTTACATCGAACCACCTTATTGACCATAGCCATTGCCCTACATAATATTCCAGAAGGATTGGCTGTAGGGGTATTGTTTGGTGGAGCGGCAGCAGGATCTCCAGAAGCAAGTATTGCTGGGGCAGTTTTATTGGCGATGGGAATTGGACTTCAGAATTTTCCGGAAGGAATTGCCGTATCCATGCCATTAAGGAGAATGGGGCTCTCCAGATGGAAGAGTTTCCAATACGGACAGTTATCGGCCGTGGTGGAACCTATTTTTGCTGTTCTTGGCGCCTTTGCTGTTGGATTCTTCCTTCCCATTTTGCCTTATGCATTGGCATTTGCCGCAGGGGCCATGATATTTGTGGTTATCGAAGAGGTAATCCCAGAAACCCAACAAGAAGAACATTCCGATATCCCTATCTTAGGATTTGTCTTGGGATTTGTGGTGATGATGGTATTGGATGTCGCATTGGGATAAATTTAGACAAACAAAAAAGCCATCCTTTTCAGAATGGCTTTTTTTATTTCCATACTTTGATTAATTCAAAGCATCTAACTTCGATTGGATTTCAGTAGATTTCGCTGTATCCTCGATAAAGTCGTAGTAACTTTTCAAACTACGTAAAGCATCTTTATTATTTGGATCTAACTCGATTGTTTTATTCAAATAAGGAAGAGCTGTAGCGATTTTCGCTTTGATCGCAGCAAGCTTTTTGTTGTATTCAGCAGCAGGTAAATTCTTATCATCATTGATCGCCAATAATTCATCGCGACCAGAATTCATGATCACAACAGCCGCATTGATGTTTGCCTCAGGATAATTAGGATCAATCTCTAGCGCTTTTTTGTAAGCCGCTAAAGCTTTCTCCGTATTTCCAGCAGTACCATATGCTAAACCAGAATAGTAGTGCAAGCTTTTATTTTGAGGATCCTTCGTGATTTGCGCTTCGATATCGCTCAAAATCTTCGCCTCATTACCTGTGATCAAATTAAACTCAATATTCTGTACAACAGCATCATTATCGTTTGGATAAGCAGCAACCGCTTCAGCAGCAGCAGCTAATGCCGATGTTGTATCACCTTTAGACATATAAAGTTTTGGAAGATCCAATAATACTGTCTTATGGCTTGAGAATTCTTTGTTAGGGATCAATGCCTTGTATTTAGGAATCGCATTGTCATAATCTTTTGTCTGTACAGCCGACAAACCAGCGTAGAATGTCAATGTGGTATCACCAGGAAGATAAGTCAATGCATCGTTGAATTCATTGTATGCATTTTTATAATCTTGTTTATCCCATGCAGCAACACCTTGATTGAATTTAAACTGACCTAATGTTTGGCTCGCAACAGTAATATTATCTGTATGCTTTTTCTCCTTATCTAATTCAGTTGCTTTTTTAACAGCTTCGGAAGCTTTGGTAGCAGCTTCTGCATTCTTATCGATAAATGCAATATTAGAATAAACTAAGGCATAGTAAGTCCAAGCTTCTGGATCATTACTTGTTTTTTCATGCACAACAGCTGCATCAATTGCTTCTTGAGCAGTAGTTAGATTTGTTTTCCCTAAAGCAGCCGTTCCAGCAGCTTTTAGTTCTTCAAATTTAATAATTGCAGCTTTAGCTTTTTTTACGTTACTAGCTTGTGCAAATACAGCAGTAGTTCCTGTCGCCAAAAGTACGCCTGCTAATAATATGGATTTCTTCAGATTCATATCGTATTTGTTTTGTTTATTAATTTGTAAGTTGGTTCAATAACATGTTTACACGATCCAATTGCGTTGCATCTTCCGCCTTTTCATAATACAACGCCAATGATTTCAACGCATTGATCTCATAAGGCTTAATCTCATTCGCTTTTAAAAGATAGTTCTGTGCATTATACTGCGCTTCTTGATTCGAGGTATCAGACAAGAAATCTTTTAAATAGATTAATCCCAAGGCTAAATTAGATTCATAATTATTTGCATCCAATTGCAAAACCTTTTCATAATAGGTCTTAGCTATAGCTACCTGGTTTGCATTTTCATTTGCATAACCCGCTAAATAATTAAGATCTATATTCTCCGGTTCGTATTTTAATGCTTCTCCAATTAAAGGAACAATCGCATCGTAAGCTTTGTTCTTCGCATATTTATCAATCAAAAGGAACAATAAGGATTTTTCTTCCTGAAATTTGGTTCGACCAGTTTCAAGCGTACTCAAAGCCAATTGCTTTTCCCCTAATTTATCATAAATATCAGAAAGTTCAATGTATTGCTGAGGAGTAACTTTTTCCGACTCAAGTATAGCTTTATAAAACTTAACCGACTCTTGCAATTTACCAGCCTTATTTGCTAATAATGCCAGGTTATAGGTGACATCTTCCGATTTGACGTGCATTTCATCCACTTTACTGAAATCTTGATATGCCGCATCAAATTTATTGTCTTTCAAAGCCTTATTCGCACGGGTAATCAATGCAGCTGCCAAATTCTGCTTCACGTAATCCATCTCACCAGGATATCCTTCCTTATCCTTATCAGTTAATTTTCCAAGAGTTTGGAAAGTAAGATCGATAGGATCCTGATTGATGTTCGTTTTTACGGTACGATTAGAATCCGCATAAGCGAGCGAGCTTAACACCATCGCGCGTAATACATTTACCCTAGTCTTCGTGGAGTCTTTTTTGGTTTTATAGATATTGCCCAATTGTTTCATGGCATTATCTAAATTCTTGATATCTCCAGTCTGCGTATATAAAGCAAACGCATTACTAGCCTCCTTATAGGCAGATTGCCCATAAGAAGCTTGTGAAAATAATACAAATAGGAGAGCTAAAGCTCCGATAAATAGATTATTCTTGTTCTTCATTCTCAGGATTACTTGAGCTATTTTCAGATTGATTTTCTGTTTCTTCGCCATCAAATTCTTCCTCTTCTTGTCTTTCTACTTTAGTAATGGAAGCAATTGCATCCGTATCTTTCAATGTAATCAGTTTTACACCTTGCGTTGCACGTCCCATCACTCGTAAACTTTCCACACCAATTCGAATAACAATACCTGATTTATTAATAATCATCAAGTCATTCTCATCGGTTACACCTTTGATCGCAACAAGTTCACCGGTCTTATCCGTTACGTTAATGGTTTTTACACCTTTACCACCACGGTTTGTGATTCGGTAATCTTCAATATCCGTACGTTTTCCGAAACCTTTTTCAGAAACTACCAATACAGTTGTCTCTTGATCATTAACACTAATCATGCCAACTACCTCATCTTTTTCATGTGCTAAGGTGATTCCGCGAACACCAGTTGCCGTTCTTCCCATCGGGCGAACAGTCGACTCGTTAAAACGGATCGCACGACCAGAACGAAGCGCCATCACAATTTCACTTGTACCCGAAGTCAAGGTTGCTTCGATCAATTGATCTCCATCATTGATGTTGATCGCGTTGATACCATTTGCTCTTGGTCTTGAGTATGCTTCCAATGATGTTTTCTTGATCGTACCTTTTTTCGTACACATGATGATGTAGTTGTTTTCCAGGTACTCTTGATCCTTCAGATTGGTGACTTTGATATAAGCCTTGATCTTTTCATCTTTTGGAATATTGATGATATTCTGTAGTGCTCTTCCTTTAGATGTTCTGCTTCCTTCCGGAATCTCGAAGGCGCGCAGCCAGAAACAACGTCCAGCTTCTGTAAATAACAATAAGTAGTTATGTGCAGATGCCGTAATAATATGCTCTGTAAAGTCCTCATCGCGGGTTGTTGACCCGATAGCACCTTTACCACCACGTCCTTGACGACGGTATTCTGTTAATGGCGTACGTTTTACGTAACTGTTATGGGAGATAGTGATCACCACTTCTTCATCATCGATGAAATCTTCCATACGCATATCCTCAGCAGAATGTACGATATGAGATCTTCTCTCATCACCATACTTCTCCCTAACCTCAACAAGTTCTTCCTTGATGATCTTAAAGCGTAAAGACTCATCCGCTAAAACTTCTTTTAAGTATTCGATGGTCTTCATCAATTCCGCATATTCTTCTTTGATCTTATCGCGCTCTAGTCCTGTCAATCTTCTTAGGGTCATGTCCAAGATAGCTCTTGCCTGTATGTCAGACAATCCAAATCGCTCCATCAATCCAACACGCGCATCTTCTGGCGTATCGGAATTACGGATCAATTGGATCACTTCATCCAGGTGATCTAATGCGATCAAGTATCCTTCTAATATATGCGCACGTTTTTCAGCTTCGGCTAATTCAAACCTCGTTCTACGTATAACCACATCGTGGCGGTGTTCAACGAACTCATGGATCATATCCTTTAAGTTCATCAACATCGGACGACCTTTTACCAAGGCGATATTGTTTACCGAGAAAGAAGTCTGTAAAGCGGTGTACTTATATAAGTTGTTCAATACCACATTGGCATTGGCGTCACGCTTAATTTCATAAACCACACGGATATCTTTCGCCGATTCATCTCTGATCTCAGAAATTCCCTCGATTTTCTTTTCATGAACCAAGTCAGCAGTACGTTTAATCATCTCTGCTTTGTTCACTTGGTAAGGGATCTCGGTTACCACAATAATTTCCTTACCGGTTTTGGTCGTTTCGATCTCCGCCTTAGCGCGCATCACAATACGGCCACGACCAGTTTCGAATGCATCTTTAACCCCAGAAAATCCGTAGATCAAACCTCCGGTAGGGAAGTCAGGACCTTTTACATAGGTCATCAATTCCGAAATCTCAATGTCTCTATTATCAATATAAGCAATAGTACCATCGATCACCTCCGTTAGGTTATGAGGCGCCATATTGGTGGCCATACCTACCGCAATACCGGAAGCACCATTTACTAATAGGTTCGGGATCCTGGTCGGAAGAACGGTTGGTTCCTGAAGGGAATCATCAAAGTTCAATTGAAAGTCTACCGTGTCCTTTTGGATATCGGCAAGCATTTCTTCAGCGATCTTCCGAAGTCTAGCCTCGGTATAACGCATTGCCGCTGGTGGGTCACCATCTAGGGAACCGTAGTTTCCCTGTCCATCGACCAATGGATAGCGTAAGGACCAATCTTGAGCCATACGAACCATCGTATCGTAAACTGATGAGTCACCATGTGGGTGATACTTACCTAATACATCCCCGACAATACGGGCAGATTTCTTAAAAGGTTTTCCACTAGTTACCCCCAAGTCCAACATACCGTACAATACACGGCGGTGAACCGGTTTGAAACCATCACGTGCATCCGGTAGGGCGCGAGAAACGATAACCGACATCGAATAATCGATGTAGGCCGATTTCATTTGGTCTTCAATATTGATGGGGATAATCCTGTTTTCGGCAGGTACTAAGTTGTTTTCGTTTTCTGTTTCTTCAGCCATTCTTTTTTGGTTTCAATCAAACATTCAGGTGCATCATCCAATTGATTACACCTAACAGGCGAAGGTACACAATTTTTGTGGCATTAAACAGTATTTAAGGCATTAAAAATATCAACATTCAAAGGCAATTGTTAATTTTTTTGACAAAAGAATTTATGGAAGCCTAAATGCCTTTTGTATGACAAATTAATATCAAACAATAATATATTTTGTGATTTTTAAAACAAATAAGGAATTTGCTTTAAAAAATTTTAAAAATGTTTTACCTTTGTTCTTTCTTACGATAAAATCCGTTTCACCAGACGATTTATCATCCTTATTTTTAACAATTTAACAGTAAAAAATGAAACATAATTTCGGTGCAGGTCCTTGTATTCTACCAAAGGAAGTCTTTGAAGAAGCTGCAAAAGCAGTGCTTGATTTTAATGGTACAGGTCTTTCTATCTTAGAGGTTTCGCATCGTTCCAAAGAATTTGAAGAGGTAGTCGTAGAGACTGAGCGTCTCGTTAGGGAGCTATTGAATGTCCCTGAAGATTATTCCATTCTTTTCTTACAAGGTGGTGCTACGCAACAATTTGCCATGGTTCCTATGAATCTTCTTCCAGAAAATGGGAGGGCAGCTTATTTAGATACCGGTGTTTGGGCAACTAAGGCCGCTAAAGAAGCAAAAAAAGTAGGACATGTCGAGATCGTGGCTTCTTCGAGTGACCAGAATTATTCCTACATCCCCAAGGATTTCCAAATCCCAGCAGATGCAGCATACTTCCATTATACGTCGAATAATACCATTTATGGAACCGAAGTTTTTGAAAAACCAGCAACTGCAGTTCCAACGGTAGTAGACATGTCTTCGGATATCCTAAGCCGAAAAATTGATGTTTCCGAGTTCGATCTGATCTACGCTGGCGCTCAGAAAAACATGGGACCGGCAGGTGTAACGCTTGTGATCATCAAAAATGAATTGTTCGGAAAATCAGGCCGTACCTTCCCAACTATTTTTGATTACGAATCCCACGCAAAAGCAGGATCCATGTATAATACGCCGCCAGTATTCTCCATTTATGTTTCCATGTTAAACCTTCGTTGGTTAAAAGCGAAAGGAGGGGTGGATGTCATTGAGCAGGAGAACATCATTAAAGCACGTACTTTGTACGAGGAGATTGACAGAAACCCATTCTTCAAGGGAACAGCCGCTGTAGAAGACCGTTCGAGAATGAATATTACGTTTGTTATGGACAGCCCTGAATTGGAAGCTGAATTCTTAGCGTTAGCAAAAGAACGTAATTTAGTAGGTATCAAAGGTCATCGTTCCGTTGGTGGATTCCGTGCATCGGTTTACAATGCATTGACCATTTCATCCATCAATGCTTTAGTCGATACCATGAGAGAATTTGAAGAAAATCACAAATAATAATTAATGAGAATTTTAGCAAACGATGGAATTAATCCCATCGGTAAAAAGATATTAGAGGATGCAGGATTTATCGTAGATACCATCCATATTCCTCAAGAGGAGCTTGCTCTTCGTTTGAACGATTACGATGCAGTAACCGTTCGTAGTGCAACAAAAATAAGACAGGCATTGATCGATGCTTGTCCAAATCTTAAAGTTATCGGTCGTGGTGGCGTAGGTATGGACAACATTGATGTGGATTATGCCGTATCAAAGGGAATTGCTGTAGTCAACACACCTGCTGCATCTTCGCATTCCGTTGCGGAATTGGTATTTGCCCATTTATTGAATGGCGTTCGGTTTTTATTCGATGCCAATCGCAAGATGCCTCTAGAGGGCGGGACCAATTTTGGTGCATTAAAAAAAGCTTATGCAGCTGGCGTAGAATTACAGGGAAAAACATTAGGCGTGGTTGGTTTTGGTCGTATTGGCCGCGAAACAGCCAAAATTGCCTTGGGATTAGGGATGAATGTGTTATATTCTGATCTTTTTGAAGGACCTAAATCCTTAACATTAACACTTTCCGGCGGAATCCAAGTGGAAGTTCCAGTTGAACAGGCTGATCTGGAAACTATTTTCCGTCAAGCTGACTTCATCTCCCTGCATGTTCCATTTACCGATAAACCTGTCATTGGAAAAGAAGAATTCGCCTTATTAAAAGATGGAGCAGGATTGGTAAACGCCTCTAGGGGTGGTGTAATCGATGAACTGGCATTGGTTGAAGCATTGAATTCCGGCAAAGTTTCCTTTGCAGCACTTGATGTTTTTGACAACGAGCCTAGCCCTAGAACAGAAATATTAACACATCCGAGGATTTCCTTGACACCACATATTGGTGCTGCGACCAATGAGGCGCAGGAAAGAATCGGTGAAGAACTTGCTCAGTTGTTGATTGAGAACCTGAAGAAGTAGTTCTTCCGCATAGAAATGTATGCGGCACAAAACCATTTAGGAATTTGTGCCGCTTTTTTTGTGAAAAAACCTATATTCACACCCGCAAAAAAAAATTGTATAAAAAGTAGATATGAAAATTCTAAAATTCGGAGGAACATCCGTAGGAAGTGCTGAACGTATCAAAGGATTACTAGACATAGTAAATCCCGCAGAACGTCAAATTGTTGTACTTTCAGCTGTTGCTGGAACGACCAATGCCTTGGTAGAAATTGCTAAAGCCCTTTTAAATGGTAAGAAGGACGAGGCCAAACAATTAATTAGTGAACATAAGGATAAGTACGAAAACTTAATCAAGGAACTCTTCAGCACAGAGAACGGATATAAGAATGGAAAAGAATTGATCGATTATCACTTTAACTTGATCTCCTCCTTATCAAACGACCTGTTTACGCCTGTGGAGGATAAGATCATCCTTGCGCAAGGGGAATTGATGTCCACTAATCTTTGGCACCTGTATTTACAGGAAAAAGGAGTGAAGTCTGTGCTATTGCCAGCATTGGATTTCATGAAAATCGATGAGGATAATGAACCTATCGTGCCTTTTATCAAAGAGAAGTTGGAGGCTATTTTAGAAGAAACACCAGAAAACACCCTGTTCATCACGCAAGGTTTTATCTGTCGCAATTCCTTCGGTGAGATTGATAACCTGCGTCGCGGTGGATCAGATTATACCGCTTCCTTGATCGGTGCAGCAATTCAAGCTGATGAGGTTCAGATCTGGACGGATATTGATGGGATGCATAACAATGACCCTCGTATCGTGAAGAACACGACTCCAATCGCTAACCTTAGCTTTGATGAAGCGGCAGAATTGGCCTACTTTGGAGCTAAGATCCTGCATCCTCAAAGCGTATTCCCAGCACAAAAATATAATGTGCCTGTACGATTATTGAATACCATGGATCCGAAAGCCTATGGAACCCTGATTTCGAAAGATGGTGGACAGAAAGGATTTATCCGTGCGGTAGCTGCTAAGGATGAAATTACGGCTATCCATATCCATTCCTCCAGAATGCTATTAGCCTATGGTTTCCTACGTAAGATCTTTGAGATTTTTGAGCGTTATAAAACACCGATCGATATGATTACCACCTCCGAAGTGGCTGTGTCCTTATCCATCGACGATACCAAGAACCTGGGCGACATCATCCGCGAAGTGGAAGACTTCGGTAGGGTAAGTGTTGACAGAAATCAGACTATCATCTGTGTGGTTGGTGATTTTGGTGCCAACACCCATGGCTATGCAGCGCGCGTATTAGATGCTGTAAAACATCTTCCATTACGCATGGTGTCTTATGGCGGTTCCGATTATAACGTTTCCATCCTGTTGGATTCTGAACATAAAGTGGAAGCCCTAAGATCTTTACATAACAGACTTTTCTAAACCTATAATGAACATACATCAATTAGATATCAATCATTTGAAATCCTTAGAAACGCCATTCTACCATTATGATATGGAGCTTTTGGCAAATACCTTGGATGCCGCTAAAAAAGCTGCTGACAAGCGGGGATTTCATTTACACTACGCCCTTAAAGCGAACTTCAACGACCGTATTTTGGAACTTATCCAATCAAAGGGATATGGGGCCGACTGTGTGAGTGGCAATGAGGTACAAAAATCCATCGATATGGGTTTCCCAGCTTCGCAGATTACTTTTGCTGGCGTAGGCAAATCCGATAAGGAGATCATCCTGGCCTTGGAACAACAAATATTTGCGTTCAACGTGGAATCTATCCAAGAGCTGTTGATCATTGATGAATTAGCTGGTAAATTGGGTGTAAAAGCGAATATTTCCCTTCGGATCAATCCGAATGTGGATGCGCATACACACCATTACATCACCACCGGTCTGGATGAGAATAAATTCGGGGTTCCCAATTCCGAATTGGAGAAAGCGGCATCAGTACTACGATCCTGTGAGCATGTGAACCTGTTGGGTCTGCATTTTCATGTTGGTTCGCAGATCACCGATATGAATGTATTCAAAAGCCTTTGTGTAAAGGTGAATGAATGGAAGAATTGGTTTGAAGAGCGTGGAACGACCATTAAAGTATTGAACGTAGGAGGGGGATTAGGCGTTGATTACCAACAGCCTGATGAAAACCCGATGCCTGACTTTGAAGCCTATTTTGATGTTTTTGATAAGTTCTTGGAGCGAAATCCCAATCAGGAAGTACATTTTGAATTAGGTAGAGCGCTTGTGGCTCAATCCGGAACCTTGGTAAGCCAGGTGCTGTACACCAAAAGCGGAATCAAAAAGAACTTTTTGATTTTAGATGCCGGAATGACGGAATTAATGCGTCCAGCTTTATACCAAGCCTACCATAAGATCGAAAAATTAGGCAGCTCAAACCAGGAAGAATTACTTAATTATGATGTGGTAGGTCCTATCTGTGAAAGCTCCGACTGCTTTGGAAAGGAAGTTACCCTTCCTATTTCAGAAAGGGGAGACCTGATCGCTATCCGTACCGCCGGCGCCTATGGTGAAGTCATGGCATCCCGGTATAATTTAAGGGATGAGATAAGGTATGTGTATGGGTAGGTTTTTTAGACGTTAGATGATAGATTTTAGACGTTAGACCTATGTGGATATTGAATAAGAGGAACATTTGTTCCTCTTTTTATTTTTTCCACCCCGCGTCATTGCGAGGAGTCCTTCGTCATCGTAAGTTTGTAGGGAAGTTATAGGAATTAAAGAAACAGAATATAATTTTGTATTTCATTTAGGATACAGCGAGAGAGGGAGTAAGATTTTTAATCGTCATTGGT
>NZ_JAYLLN010000020.1:0-66333 GCF_037126265.1 Sphingobacterium tenebrionis | reverse complement strand
TACAATCCCGAATAGGAACTGAACTGAATTTTTTGTTGGGTAGAAAGCATCCTGATATCCGTTAAAGCCTACTTTAAGATACGAAAAAAGGAGCAGAAAACTGTTGTTTTCTACTCCTTTTTTTGCCCATTCTAAAAGGGGACTTTTTCAGTGCCCTCTAAATTATTGAAAGCCTTTTTTTCTTTTCTACAGTTTGCTTAAAATCAAGGTCGTTTTAAAAAGGTTTGAATTGCTATTGATAAATAACTGCTGATTCTCTGCGTATCTTATCAATAGTCGATCCTTAAAAGCCATCATTTCAAGATTGTTGGCTTGATCTTCCAAATAATGATTGACGCGATTACTTACCTCCACCTGAAGATGTTGGGAAGAACATTGGAATTTGATTTTAACAGGATGCTCCTTCATACTATTATATCCGTTTACCAAAGCATTGATAATTGGCGGAACGGTGATCAAAGGATAAATCTGCAATTGAGGATCATGAATCAGAAACTGTTTTTTGATTTCCTGGGATTCAGCATTTGCTTGATTCCATAAGGATAATATCCCTTCCACAAATCGGACTTCTTTTTCAACCGACCATTTTATGTTCTCCGATATGGAATAAGCCCCAATTTGTAATTCGAAGAGCGCTTTTATTAATGGTTCTTTCTGCTCATTTGCCTTAATTAGCTTTCGAAGATCCGTTAATTCCCTAGCTTTAATAAAAGAAACTTCCGCTTTTAAGGAAAGTATTTGATCTTGAAGTTCACTGATTGTTGTTTTTTTCTTAGACCAGAGCATCGGACTACTTCCCTCCTTCCAAACCGCTGACTCCACCAGAAACAGCCAACTTCATAGCATCTGTGGCCGACATATTTAATTTCTGGACTTTATCTGAACTGACCACCACGATCTGTCCAGCTACGGAATAGGAATATGGGAAATAAACAATCACTTCACCCGGCAATCCAATAGCGGTTAGATCCTTTTGCGTCAAAAAGCCAACCTTTTTAAGCCCCATATCATTCACTACAACGAGAACAGGTTCATTGAACTTCTTGGCATCTCCAACAAAAGCCTCCGTAAAATCTTTAATGGAAGAATAAAGTGTATTGAATAAAGGGATCTTTTTAATGGTCCTGCTCAACCAGGCCTTGATCGGTTCTGTTACCAAGGTGGTAAATATCAACCCCACCAAAGCCAATAAAAGGATAACAGAAAGGATACCTATTCCAGGGATGTATAATGGATGTCCTTTTTCATCTTCCAGGAAATGCTCTGTAATGTTTAAGGCGCCATCAATACTGGCCACTAACCATACGATAAGGAAAATAGCTCCGGCAACAGGGGCTACTACTAATGTCCCCTTGATCAAATAATAAAAAAATCGTTGAAAAACTTTTCTAATCATTTTATTCGTAATAATAAACGCGTTTAACCCTTCCAGAAATATTCACCAATAATTCATAGGGAATAGTTCCGATATCTTTTGATGCCTGCATCAGGTCTGGGAAAACCAATACCTCATCCCCTTCCTTCACTTCGATATCCGTCACATCCAGCATACACATGTCCATGCAGATACTACCCACTGTAGGAACCAACTTTCCATTGATCTGCATCTTCCCAACCGATTGACCAAATCTGCGATTATAGCCATCCGCATAGCCAATCTTTACAGTTGCAATCTTGCTATCGCGGTGTAAGACACCTTTTCGATCATATCCTATCGTTTCTCCGGCCTTAAGTTCCTTCAATTGGGTCACTGTAGTACGCAAGGTACTCACTTGCTCTAAGTTTTCCAATTTCCGGTCCATATCCACCCCATATAAACCAATTCCCAATCGGACCATATCAAAATGTGCCTCAGGCCATCTGACGATCCCCGATGTATTGGCAACATGGCGGATAAAGTTATAGCCTAGCCCATCTTCCAATAGTTTCGCGCTTTGCGAATAGGTATCAATCTGATATTGCGTAAATTCATCCTGTTTTGGATCGCCTGATGCGACTAAATGGGTGAAAAATGATTGAACGACAACCTGATCTTGTGATTTTAACCGATCAATAACTGCTGGAATTTCTTCTGGAAAGAATCCTAGACGATGCATGCCTGTATCCAATTTCAGATGTATCTTATAGGATTTTATTTGTTGATCTTTTAAAAAGGCGATGAAATCATTCAGAAAGGACATGCTATAGACCTCAGGTTCCAAATCATGTTTGATCAATGCGGAAAAGGTATCCGCATCTGGACTGAGCACCATGATGGGCAATGTAATGCCCGCAGAACGCAATTCTACCCCTTCATCTGCAAATGCGACTGTAAGGTAATCTACTTTCGCAAACTGCAATAGATTGGCAACCTCAAAACTTCCACTACCATACGAGAAAGCCTTCACCATGGTCATTAATTTAACCTGTGGCGGTATCAAAGAACGATAGACCATCAGATTATTGGTCAGAGCATTGAGGTTAATATCCAATACCGTTCCATGCGATCTTAATGCCAATCTTTCCACCACTTTTTCAAATTGGAAGATTCGGGCACCTTTGATCAGCACGCTTTCCTTTTCGATGGAAATATTATGGAGATCTTCCAGCAGGCTGGCCGTTGTTGGGTAGAACAATTTTTCAGGAATATGGAGTGCTGTTAGAAAATCATAATCCTTACCTACCCAGATCAGCCTTTTCAAAGACTGGCCGTTCAATATCTCTGACAGCTTTTTTTGGAACTTCTCGTTCTCTTCCAGACCATCCATTTCAGAGAGAATGATGCTCTTTTTTTGGTATTGGTTCTGCTGCTGCAAAAAGTCCAAGGATATTTTTAAGGATGCAAGATCGTTGGAATAGGAATCATCAATAATAGAACTGTTATTGATCCCTTTTTTCAACTGAAGTCGCATCTCGAGGGGTTTCAATCCATAAACCCGCTGCTGGATATTGGCGATATCATATTGTAAATTTAGCATGATAGCCACGCAGGAAACCACATTTTCAATAGATGCTTTGTCTGTAAAGGGGATTTTTAATTGATGGATACTGCCCTTGTATTGAATATCCAACTGTGTTTCCTGCCCTACTTGCTGTTGTTCTAGCAATTGCAAATCATCTTGTTCCAGATACCCCCAGGAGAATAATGGTTTATTTTCTACCATTTCTTTAGGAACATAGGAAGAACCTGCAATCAATAGGTTGCTTTCTTTGAAAAGCTTAAGCTTTTCCGCAAGTTTTTCTTCTTTGGATTTGAAGTGTTGGGCATGTGCGATCCCTAAATTGGTAAATACACCAATATCGGGTTTAATCATTGCTGCTAATGCATCCATCTCACCGGGCTCACTGATTCCTGCCTCAATAATGGCCAAATCATAATGTCCCTGCAGGTTCCAAAGGGAAAGCGCCACACCGATCTGCGAATTATAGCTCTTGGGACTCTGGTAAACCTTTTTATCTATACTCAGCATCTGTGTCAACCAAGCTTTGACTATGGATTTACCATTACTGCCGGTAATCCCAATTATGGGGAAATGGAATTGTTTTCGATGATATGCCGCCAGATCTTGGAGGGCTTTTAAGGTATCATGTACTTTTAGTACATTCACGTCGGTTTTGTCCATTAAAAATGGAACATCCTTACTGATTATAAAGGAACGGATACCTTGATTATAGGCATCGGCAATAAATTCATGACCATCGCGGGTGGCAGATAGAGCAAAAAACAAACTTTCTTCTGGCAGACTGATTTTTCGGCTGTCGTAGACTAATTCACTGATCTGCTGATCAGAATTAGGAATTCTGATAGCCATCCCCCCTACGATTTCATTAACTTTACCTATCGAATACATTATCTATTAAATATGCAACGAATTTCATCATTTTTTCGTTAAGTTCAGCATTTTTTGAAGATTTGCAATATGGATGAAGCGTCAAAAAAGAAGAAGGTATTAACGCCTTTGGCAGCCTTGAAAAAAGCTGAAAGTTATTGCGCCTACCAAGAGCGTGCTCAACAGGAAGTTAGGGATAAGCTGTACGATTGGGGACTGCATATGGAGGATGTGGAACAGACCATCTCCAAGCTTATAGAAAGCAATTTCCTGAATGAGGAACGGTTTGCTAAAGCGTATGTATTGGGTAAATTTAGGATGCAGGGTTGGGGAAAGATCAAGATAGTTCAACAGCTGAAACTTAAACGCATTTCGAAGCCATTGATCCAGATCGCGCTAAGGGAGATTGATCTGGATGATTATGAAGCGAAATTAACTGGGATTATTGAAAAGAAGATTGATAAGCCAATTGCTAAATTATCATACCAGGAGCGTTCCAAATTAGTGCGGTATTTGATGGGAAAAGGTTATGAAACAGATCTGATTTTTAGGATGCTAGGGAATCGGGATGATTTAGATGGATAAATTTGGTTTCTAATGATAAGTTGTATAATCTCTATCATTTTAGATTATTCATACAATTTGATATCTCATAAAAAACGAGGCAGTTAGAGGTTTAAAGGGGTTAAAACGGTATATTTTTTCAGATAAATACCATATTTTTTTTGGAGGGAATGGGAAAATATCTATATTTGCAACACTTCAAGCGAAAGTAGCTCAGTTGGTAGAGCACAACCTTGCCAAGGTTGGGGTCGCGAGTTCGAATCTCGTCTTTCGCTCAGTTGCCTAGGTGGTGGAACTGGTAGACACGCAGGACTTAAAATCCTGTTCCTGTTAAAGGAGTGCGGGTTCGATTCCCGCCCTAGGTACGGAAAAAAAGCTCGTCGGATGACGAGCTTTTTTAGTTTTATAGTATTTAGTAGTTAGTATTGAGTATTTAGACCTATGGCGGCCTGGGCTTGCAACATCTCCGCGTCATTGCGAGGTACGAAGCAATCTTTATCCATGTCATGGTGAGCGAAGTCGAACCATCTGTTCGTAAATAACCATACTTACAGATCCTTCGACTAAGCTCAGGATGACCAAAAAGAAAGATTGCTTCGTTCCTCGCAATGACGATGTGTCTGCTTCCTCGTGCTTACTCGAGATGAGGGAGGAAGCAAGAATAAACAAAAAAAGTCGATGCTTTCACATCGACTTAAAATTATCAAACCATCTAAATATTATATTCAATCCACTTACGGACAGGCAATCTTTTTTTGTCCATATCCCCTGCCGACAACAAATGTAGTATTTGATACCCTTTGAGTAACAACAACAGTATTAGATGAGGTAGTATTCCAAGGAACTTTATTAAACTGTAAACCCGCTTTAAGAATTAATGGAAATAACGGTCCTCCATCTGTTTTACTACCCAACATCGTTACCTCACCAGTTTTACTGATCATAATCCTTATAATTGGAGCTGTATCAGTACCTGTTAATTTCCAAATATCTGGTACAGCAACCCCATTTACCGTTTTCCCATATTCTGAACCATCTAAGAACCTGATATTCTGAGAAATGATACCTTCACCATTTGCTGTGTTATCATAAGTTTGAAATTGAATCTGTGCGGTATCCAAAGCCGAAGTACCAAATATCCTTGTATTGTTCACCCTCATATTAATGGCATTATCCAATAATTTAATATCAAAAGTGAATCCGTAATCAGATGCAGGCGCAGAAAATGATCTTGTCAACAACTCTCCATTTTTATATTCCTTCCCAGTTACTGGATCTATACAACCTGTATAGGTTGAGTTAACCTCGTATCGCCAGTTCAATGCATCATCAGCCATTTTTACCTCTTGCGTACATGTTCTAAAGTTTAAGTTCAAATTATACTTACAACCTGGTGTTATTTTGATATTCTCAATTTTAAAACCTGTTTTAGTTTCATCATTTATCGTGATTAATCCAAAAGTTAAGGTCTTGGCCGAGTTTTGCGGGTTTATCAATAAAGTCGGATAACTTATTATTTCCCTTATTCCTACTGATAAATCTGGAAAAACAACAATCGCATCTGTACTTTGGTTATTTTTATAAGTAAGTGTTCCGTCTACAAAATTAAAGGTTGCACTAGCATCAACTTTACCTATCGTCGTATTTTTTAAATCCTTAATAGTTCCTGTCATTTTCGGATCCATAGTCAACTTAGTGGTAATCATGCTGTATCGATGTTTCATAATAACCCCTAAGTAATTATCTCCCACGTTTAAAGTCCTATCTTTAATTACCTGAACCATCAAATCCTGACTTACATCTAATAACTGTGCATTTGCAAATGTCTGAACACCGTTTTTATAAGTTACATTAGGTAAATTATTTGTTTTACTATTTATGGAATAAATAACAAAGGTATAAGGTACTTTTGAATCTAAAGCGATAAAATTATTAGCTGGATTAGTTCCATAAACATAATCTTTCGTGGCTTTAAAAGTCCCATTGGAATTATAAACAACCACCCGATAATAAACACCTGGAGTTAATTTATTCCTGACTACAGTTGCTGCGCGAAGACCATTATTTGAGCTCTGAACAGTTCCTCCACCAATAGATTTTTGAATTGGTCCGTTATCCTTTTCCATCACAACATCTACTGAGTAATCGTCAAATACCAAAGTAGTATCTTGTACCACTCCCGAAGGTGATGAACCTGCTCTAGAACTCGATTTCTTCTCAAAATCAATTTGGTCTTCTTCATAAGAAATACCATCAATGGAAATATTGACTAAAGAACCATCTTTTACCACTGCAGGATTATCCTCAGATTTACTACATCCAACAACAAAAAGCATTAAGATTAAGGGTAAACTCAAGCTTAATCTCCTAAAATTATTTTTTAAATTTTTCATTTGATTATCGCTTAAGAATTACCAATCTATGTTTCTATTGTCATCTGCTTCCTGTTCCCATTCCTCATAAATTTCTCCATTATTATTATAAGGATACAATCTTGCAGATCCTACAGCAATATCAGCCTCCATGTGTATCTTCACGACGCTGACCGTTGGTGAACTATACTTTTTTTTCATTTTTGGGTAGATTTCTAATTACAGCCGAAAAATTAAGGGATGGGTAAATCCTTTACATACTTAATAAAATCAACGGTAATTAATTTTTAACTCGTTTTATTTTTCTAATAGATGTGTGGTACAATAGTTGGCTGTGTGATTGACGCTACTATACATCACAAATGTAAAAAGGATTTATGGAGCAAGAAAATTTTGCGTATGTGTTTATACGCCTAATTAAGATTATGTAGTGTTAGTTCTACACTAAGACCAAAAATGGAAAGATATGTATGACATATTGCTATTGATAAACCTTTACCCAATCAATTTCCATGGCAACTGGGAGTTGCTTTTGGTCTACTTTCCCCACCCAATTTCCTCCTAATTGCTGATCAATCAAAATGAAAAATGGCTGATCATAAGGCCATTGGGATTTGTCGACACCTGCTTTTCGAGGATAAATGAAGGTGTCCTTACCATTCAATTGGAACACCAACCGATCAGGATACCAACTTAATCCATATACATTGAATTCCCCTGCATCCACAGGAGCAGTACCCCCATGCGGAGGATTTTGTTTTTGTCCTAAGTTTAGTGTATAATGCGAATGCGTAGTTTGATAGATGATCTTATCAAAGTTCAAATGTTCCATGATATCGATCTCTCCGTTCATAGGGTATTTTCCATATTTATCCAGCTCCGCCAACATCCACATGGCTGGCCAGGCCCCTTGTGCGGACCCTAATTTAGCACGGATTTCGATCCGGCCATACTGAAAAGCAAATTTCCCTTTAGACCAAATACCACCAGTAATGAAAGGCCTTGGGTCCTTTAATGTATCAGGATTGTTGATCCCAAGTAAATGTAAATAGCCATTTTCCAAGTGGAAAACCTCATCTTCCTGACTCATATGCCTATTCCAATCCGAACTCCCAGCTGGAATCCTCGACCATTTTGTGGTATCAATCTCTTTGCCTTCAAAATCATCCTCCCAGACCAATTTCCATTTTTTATCCGAGCGATTTTCTTTTTGGAGATAGATATAGGGCTTGTCAATCATTTTCTGATTTACTTTACAGGCAGAAAATAAGCAAAATGCAGTCCCAACGAGGATAAAAAATCTTTTAAGAATCATGGTTTTTAGGTTGATGTTTTCCGAAACTACCTCTTTTTGACCTAATTTCAAAAGCAGTAGGTAGAAAATTATAATGCAGCATGTAGAAATTAATAATGAAGCAGGTAGTAATTAATAAAGCAACAGTTAGAAATTAATCCTGTATCTTTAAATAATCGAAGATTCAAGCACTTTTTCGTACAGATCCAACAAAAAAATGAAAATAAACACCTTTCATCCAGTAGATTTCAAAAGGCTCTTTATCGGAAATCCAACCGATAAATTGTGGTTTCAAATGGATATTGATCATTTTTTCATTCATTCCTTCCATTCGGAAAAGGTAGATCTTAAACTTCCCCTGCCCTTGCACAAAAAAACAGTGCATGATATTATGTTCATTGTGCATGGAAGTTCCGCGAGATTGGCAGGTCTCCATCGCTATGAACTTAAAAAAGCTGATCTACTTTTTGTACCTAGGCTTACCGCTTCCAATACCGAATTTATGACCGCGGATATCGAAGGGTATTATTGTCATTTTTCGGATGAAATGCTCCAAACCCAGCCGTTATTATTGGATTTTTTTAACCAAATGATCCTACCAACCTACCTTCATTTTCCTGAGCCCAATTTCCAAAGAGTAAATAAGCTCTTACAATCACTATGGGAGGTCAGTAGAGAAAAGAAAAATCAAACAGAGCAATCCAGATTACAAGCCTTTTATTTAGCGTGTATATTGGCTGAGATCAGCCTGCTGATCAAGGAAGAAAACCAGCAAAAGCCAAGTAAAGGAAACAAATTATACAAGGACTTTTTGAGTTTAGCGAAGACCAAAATCATGCACGGTTGGACCTTAAAACAATATGCTGATGCATTAAATATAACACCGAACCACCTCAACAAAACCATTAAAATGCTGAGTAACCGCTCAGCCAACGACTTATTGAATGAGCTAAAAATTCAAGAGGCAAAAGTCCTGTTGTTACAAACCCCTTCTACCCTTGCAGAAATAGCCTACTTACTCGGTTTTACGGACCAAGCACATTTCGGAAAATTCTTTAAAAAACACAACAACCATACTCCTAGCCAATACCGTAAAATGATTGATATGTACTAAATAATGCGTCTTAAATAATATATTCTACATCAAATCCAGCATAATTTTGCCGATGTAAAATATTTATTAATAAGCATGAAATCAGTTCATATCCATTTATTGTTATTCGTTGTTCTTTTAGGGATCAACAAAAGTTTTGCTCAAGGACCTCCAGCAGCTCAAGGCGGAGCACCTGTTATGAATCCACCTGTATCGGTAGAAATGATGGCAGGAAGCCGTGGTCTATCCTACCAAATGATCGTCAACAAAAAGTTCCAGAGTGTACCTCGTTTGGGATTCTTTTCCGTAAGTAATTTTCAGACCGATTGGAAATCATCAGCCATGCGTGATTACATGATGCAAGGTAATCTTACCTTAAGTTTGGTTAAAGGACTGGATATTTCATCTGGATTTATCTGGACTCCTTATACCGGAATCCGTCCTTCAGCAGGTATCATGTACACTTTTGCGAATAGAGATTGGTTGATCGTTGCCAATCCTCGGACCGATTTGACCAAAAACGCCAACATGGAAGTTTTGGCCTTGGCCGAATTCAAACCGATGATCAATGAGAAATTAAAATTCTACAGCAGATTGCAGGGCCTATACACGCAGGATACCGGGATTGGCGAGCACGGTAGAAGTTACATCATGGCTAGAGCAGGGATTACGATCAAAGATGTAACCTTTGGTGCTGGTGCTAATTTTGATTTCTATGGTCCACAAAAAATCAAAGACCATAACATTGGTGGATTTGTAAACATCAATTTGTTCTAATCCAGCTCAAATGACAACTATTTATTAAAGGTAAAATAAACATTTATTCTAAGTAAAAACACCCATCTACCTATTCATGTAGGTGTAAAAGGCAATCCTTTCTGGGTTGCCTTTTTCTTTCTAATCTGTAAAAACATACCTTTAAACACTTATAATATCATTATATTTAGCGAAACGAAGAACCATTTTAACATTATCCATGGAAGAAATAAAAGCATTACCCAACCTATCATCCGAAGAAGTACGCGTATTGGGATCCCTGTTAGAGAAATCCAAGACCACTCCAGAATATTATCCAATGACCTTGAATGCCTTGCAGACGGCCTGTAACCAAAAAACTTCCCGCAAACCTGTGGTCAATTATGATGAAAGCACCATCATCAACACCTTGGATAGTTTGCGAAAAAAAGGATTGATTTCAACGGTTGTTGGTGGAGGTAGTCGCGTGACGAAGTATAAACATAACTTGGCTATACAATTCCCCTTATTACCCCAAGAGTTAGCCGCCTTATGCTTACTATTCCTAAGAGGGCCTTTAACAGGAGGTGAAATCAACAGCAATTCGGGGAGATTGTACGAGTTTGAATCCTTAGAGGAAGTACAGGAACTGCTCCAAAAATTAAGCACAGATGAACCTACCTATGTACAGCAGCTATCAAAGAAGCCAGGACAGAAAGAGGCCCGGTTTGTTCATTTGTTTTCGCCATTTGATGAGGAAGCATATGAAGAAAGCTCCGCGTCGGAAACCGAAGCTAATACAGGAAAATATGCCCAATTAGAAGAACGGGTCCAACAATTGGAACAACAATTGGCTACCCTTCAAGCTTCCTTTGATAAGCTTATGGAAGAATTAAGCTAATAAAAACAAATCCATCATTTGCACATGAAAAAAATCAGTCTTTACCTTTTCTTCTGCCTGCTACCCTACCTAAGCTGGTCACAAGAATTTACCGATCTGGCAACAAACATCCAATCAAGTTTTAGAGGTTTGGACAGCTATAAAAACCAAGCTATCTGGGTAAGTGGCAGCAACGGACAAGTTGGAAGATACTTAATTGCCAGTAAAACCTGGCAATGGACTCAGATAAAAGGCTATGAAAAATTCGATTTTCGTGATATTGTGGCTTTCAGTGCCAAAGAAGCGGTCATGGTTAGCGCTGGAAGTCCTGCTGTCATCCTAAGGACAACGGATGCTGGTAAAAATTGGAAGGAAGTTTACCGTAATGATGACCCTGCCATCTTCTTGGATGACATGGAATTCACGGGTAAGCATGGATATATATTGGGAGATCCTATTGGAGGGCAATTCCAATTATTGGAAAGCAAGAATAAAGGCAAGACCTGGAAGGATGTAACGGATGAAATACCATTGATTGCCGAAGAAGGCGAAGCAGCATTCGCGGCAAGTGGTTCATCGATGCAGATGTTGAACGATTGGTTATATATCGGCACAGGCGGGAAAGTTGCCAGTTTGATGAAACGAAACCTCAAACAGAATCGGTTGGATGTACAGGATGCACCGATCTGGTCTGGGGAAAGTGGAACCGGAATATTTTCCATTGCCTTTCTCAACCAACGGGTTGGTGTGGTAGTCGGCGGAAATTATATGGATGATAAGAACAACAGCAATAACATCCTTTTGACCAAAAACGGAGGATTATCCTGGGAAAAACCCATTACACCTGTTTTCGGTTATCGATCTTGCGTGAAATATATTGATGAAAACACGTTAATAGCAACCGGTACTTCCGGGACGGACCTATCCCTTGATGGCGGAATGAACTGGAAGAAGATTTCTGATGCCAGTTTCAATGTCATTGAAGTAAGTAAGGATGGTCAGATTTATTTGGCAGGAAGTAATGGAAACGTCGTGAAAGTAGATCTTATTCCTTGATCAGCTCGATATTGGGATGTTCGGAAATGATTTCTTCAATGATTTCAAAATAGGTTTGGCCATTACCATTTTTTAGATCATCAATTTTCTGTTGGATGGCAGCGGAATCAAAAGATTCGGGATCCTCCAATTTCTTTTTATAGAAATCAAGGGTAAAATCATAGCCAAGGTCTTTTTTGTTCGATTCGAAGTTCTTCCAGATCAAAAGCACTTCTTCCTTTTCCTTGATTGCTCCAAACCCACCATACAGCAGGTCATCAAAAGCATCCAAGCTTTCTGCCAATAGCCAGCTCTCATTCTCCATGAATTTTCTATTGATTTCTGCGTAAAAACTGGTTTTATCGTGGATCAAGGCTCCTTCTATGACAATTTCCTTCTTCATTCCTATCATTTTCCCCAAAAATAAGGATAATATTTAATGATCAGCAGCAATCAGTTTACGGATCAACACGATCTGTCCCAAATGGTAATAGCCATGTTCTATAACGCCTTCTATGTTACGCCAATAGTTTCCAAACCTTTCTTCAAAGAATGTTTCTTCTAATTTACTTTCGTCAAAGCGCTCAATGGTTTGGGCAAATTTCTCCGCATTATCCAAAAATACATGGACTAATATCTGCCATTCTCGGTCCTCAACGATCTCCGGAACATCGAAACTAAACTTATCTTGAATCGTAAATTGCCCATCTTCCAATCCTTCCAAAATTCCCTGCAGGTAATAATTGATGTGATATACGATGGCAGCAATGGTGTTTAAATCAGCAATCTGGGTACTTGCTATTTGCCAATTGATCTGCTGTAATTGATCCTGATAATTTGTATTTGCAATCCAAGTTCCTGAAAGATATACTTCCCGAAACCTGGAAGCCATAAATTCGCATTTTTCCATGATTTCTTTTTTTTATAGGGTCCCTTGCGCTCAATGCCTAACTCCTATCCCTGCTATATTTTGCCTGAGCGATGTATCCGATTTCGACCTTCGCTTCTACACATTTGAATTTAAGGAGCTTATCCAGGCTTCCAAATAAGGAAGTCCCGCCACCAAGCAGGTAAGGAATGGTGGTGATGATCATATCATCAATCAGATCTTCTTTAAGAAATTGTTGGATCACGACCCCTCCATCTATATATAAACGAAGGTATCCTTGATCATGTACAGTTTTCAAAACATCCTGAATCTCCCCTTTAAGCAAATTCACTTTTCCTTGATATGCAGGAGGAATACTTTCCATGCTATTGCTCAAGACAAATACAGGCTTAGGATAAGGCCAATCCCCACCGAATCCACAAACTACCTCAAAGGTGTTTCTACCCATGAGTATGGCGTCGATTTCGGCTATGAAATCCTGGTAGCCCATATCGTGTTGTTCCGGATTTGGGATGGACAATAACCAATCAATCTTATCGTGGCGATCTGCAATATACCCATCCAAGCTGGTCGCAATAAATACCGAATTCCTTTTATCCATAAATGTTGTTATTCTTCTCCGTTAATTGTTGTTCTCCGTGATTGTAGTTCTCCGTTGATTGTAGTTCTTGTCATCCATTGAATGTAATGATTGAACCTCTGAACTGCTTATTTGTTCTCTCCAAAGGTCAACAAATTCATATCAGGGTCTAGGATAGAAAATTCTTTCATCCCCCAGGGTTTTAATGATAAAGGTCCATTTGGATGAATGGGAACACCATTAGCCTTAAATTCTTCGTATAGCTTTTCTATTTCGTTGGTCCGAATATAGATCATCCCATAATTATCTGTTATGGAAAGATCTTGGAATTCAAAAAAATGGACCTCAATATTATCCCTATAAAGCATTAGGTAATCTGGATACTCATCTCCAAACTGTTGGAATTTAAGTTTATCTAGATAGAAAACTTTGGTAATTTTCAGATTTCTTGATGGAAGCTTGGGGTGAACGGTTGATAACATAACTAAATGAATTGAATTACTGGTTTAGAGACCAAATTAATGCTTTCTCCTTGGTGGCACGGAATATGGTTTGATGTTGTTGTTGAGGTTCGTCTGAATATTTCCAATTCAACGTAGCGGGCGAATTGTTCTTCAGGCTATCTGCAAGTTGTTTCGTGTATTGGTTAATATCTTCGGCATCAGAACCTGCAAACCAAAGGACTTTTTTATTTGCTGGTATTTTTTGAAGGTGTTCTCCAGCTGTCCTCACTAAATAGTGGTCGTTCCACCATATGGAAGGATCAAAAGCGATATAATAATCAAATAATTCCGGTTCTAAGAAGAAGGATTCCATCACGAAATAACCGGATAAGGACTCCCCTAATATTCCTTTTATCGGATTGGTTCTATAATGTTTATTGATCTCAGGGATCAGTTCATCCTTGATAAAGGCACGGAACTTTTCAGATCCACCTATTACCGGAGCAACTTTTTTGTCTTCCTCTACATTTGTGATACCGGTAAGATCCCGCCTTCTCTGGGTGTTTTCTATCCCTACCAAAATAAATGCAGGAATCTGTTTGGTTTTGATCAAGGTATCAAACGTATGGGTGATATGCGGAAAATCCTCCATCAATCCCCCATCAGCCATATACATTACTGGAAGTGAATCCGTTATTTCATCATAATTCTCAGGTTTCCAGATATTGATTCTTCTCGATTCGTTCAATATTTTTGATTCGATCCGAAGGGAGTCATGGGAAGGAATCGGATCAGCATTTTGCTTATTAGATTTACAACTCGAAGTCCAAAGTAAGAGGAATAATAAGAGGTAATTCAATGATTTTATCATGTAATTTTCAATTATTTTTAGATTATAAATATAGCTGAAAATTAATTCCCATTACTTAATTGAGAAGTTTTACTTTCGTTTATTTCTTTGGTGGTATTATTTAACCGGATCTCTACACTATTATTTGGAGCTTGTAGCAGTTTGGTTGGTTCTAAAAATTAATGTGATTTCTTTTTTTTAATAGTTTTTAGTGATGATTAAAATGAAAACAGGTTTTTAGAACTATTGTTGTGTTAAATAATTATGAAATTAAACGAGATTATGAGAGTATTATCCATTTTGATTATCTTGTTTGTAACCGAGTTTATAATTGCTTAAAGAATTTGATTAAAGGTGCAGTATGCGGATAAAATTTTATGAGCCGATCAATGAAAGGATAAAACCTTATATAGAGGGTTATTACGTTCGGCAAAAAGATGATATAGAACCAGATCATTATTTGACGTTTCCAAACAATTACAACATCCTAACTTTAATGAAAAATTCAGGATTTTCTAAAAGTGATCAAGAAATCTCTATTTTTAAAAAATCAGATCAGCATAGTTTAAGTGTTACCTATGATTATGTTCAACCGATGCGGATTCGGTATTTAGATCCAGTTGAAGAAATAACCATATACTTTAAACCATTTGGATTGAACCAATTTTTACCAGAGATATCTTCAATATATAATAATAGTGGAATATGTGTCTTTGAAAACGATCATTATTTATATAAAGACCTGTTGAAATTAATGGATGAAATTGAGGACCAGTATTTTATTCCTGAAATAGAAAGCTACCTGGTATCTAAATTAGTCCCTCAAAGTGATTTATTGATTGAACAATTATTGGATTTATTATCTCAAGATTTATCAATTTCTCAGATTGCAGAAGAGGTAGGATTTAGCCGTCAATATATCAGTAGATACTTCAAAAACATGATCGGCAAGACACCTAATTCATTTCGCAAAATTCAACGATTTAGGAATGCCATACAGCCAATAAAAACTACATCAAGTTTAACTGATTTAGGAAATCAGGTTGGTTTCTTTGATCAATCACATTTTATCAAAGATTTCAAAAGCATTACCTCCATAACACCCAAGGATTTCTTCAAAAAAGTATTTTTAGATGAAAAAAATATCTGGTTGCATATTTAGGTTTCCATTTTTACAATTTCCATAATTTCCCATTCATTAGTTTTGTTTCCATATTTAAGAACAAATAAGTAAAAGAATGAGATCGGGTATTTTCAATTTATTAATTATTGTTTCCCTTTTTACAAGTATTAACTGTCAAGCTCAAACTTCGACATTAGACACATTTATTTCTGTTTTAGAAGAAAATTCGATTTATGGAAAGGAAGTGAATTGGAGTAAATTAAAAAAAGAATTAATGCATGCAGAGCAATTTGCTTCCTTGGATTCCACCACGCGGATTATATCATCGATCCAATTTATATATCAAAAATTAAACGATCGCCATGGATCATTCTTTTATAACGGTAAAACGTACAAAGGGCAATTCAACGATCATTTTTCAAAAGCTGATTCTACAATTCTATCCTATGCGCTTGATGAAAAATATGCTATTCGAACCACTATTTTAGCAGATCGGTATGCTTATATCTGTATCCCATCACCAAGCATTCCTACATCGGTTTTTGACAACGAATTGGAAGCTGTAAAAATATTATCCGCCATGGGGAAACAACTTCAGAATATATACCTTGAAGTATTGAACGAAAATATTGAAGGTGTAATCATTGATTTTCGATTAAGCCTCGGGGGGGCTTACCCTATCCTAATTTCGAGTTTGGCTCCAGTCTTGGGTGATGGAATTATTTTTCAGATGCAGGGTTTAGATGCGCTAAATACCTCTACAGTTAAATTGACCAAAGGCAATCTGTATGAGGACGATAGATTGATAGCTCAAACAGATTATAATGGATCGAAGATAGGTTCAAAAGTCGCTATTCTTCTTGGACCTTTGACCAGTAGTGCAGCTGAGCAATCGGCAATAGCTTTTAAAGGGCGCAAAAATGTTAAATATATTGGCGAAAATTCTGCAGGATATCTTTCTATGACAAGTTTATTTAACTTTTCAAATGGTAATTATTTTACCTATTCCAGTAAGTTGTTAAGAGCAAATGATCAAAAAGTTTATAAAACCTTTTTAAAGCCTGACATTGAAGTTATTGGCGGAGATAATTTTGAAGATTTATACGCGGATAAAAAAGTTATCCGAGCTTTAGAATGGTTTAAAAATTCAAAATAAGCGTTATTTATCGATTCCTATTAATTTATTATTTTAATCTATTTTAATTTTCAACTGAATTTTATCTTATGAAATCCATTTTATTGTCTATTTTTTTCATCGCGATTTCTACATTTTCATATGCACAACATCGTGTTTTGGATAGTTTAGCTAAAACACATTATCAAAAATTCATTTACGAAAATGGCAATTTTAAAGGTGATTATTTAGACTCTCTTATCAACAAAATATCGAAACATCAATATGTTTTAATAGGGGAACAACACCACAGTAATGAAATACCTGCGTTTGTTCAATATTTAATAAAAAAGGTTGATTATGATAATTATATAATGGAAGGTAACCAATCAACTACCGACCTATTGAGGGCAACATATAATCATTCTGTCAAAGAATATAAAAACCTATTAAATAGATTCCAAGATCGTTTCGGATTTTATACTTTTTCGCAAGATCGATCAATATTGGAGTATTTTTTCTCCAAGCAAAAAGAGGTTATTGAACTAGACCAAGTATTTGCAAGTAGCGATGCTCCATTACTGGATTTTCTTTATAAGTCCACAAGGAATGAAAAGGCAAAATTAATTTATCGTCAATTATTTGAAAAGGCTGAACAACAATGGAAGGTTTATTCCAAAAATCCTAATGTTCAACCTCCATTTAAAGATGAACATCTTCCATTACTTTGTGCTGCCTCATTTAAGGATGATATTCAATTATTGCAATCTCTTGATTTGTCAGAACAAGAACAACTGATTATTGAGGATCTTGCAAAAAGTAATGACATTTACCGAACTGCTTTTTCTGGAGAAGGGTATAAATCTCATGAAATGAGAATAGGATTAATGAAGAATAACTTATTGGATAATCTCAACAAAATTAAAGGTCATAAAAACTTATTTAAATTTGGAGCAAACCATGTCACTAAACATAAGAGTTTACTTCAGGACACACCAGATGTGGGAAATTTGGTCCTTAATATTGCAGACTCCGATAATGAAAAATCATTACATATTGCTTTAATGGAAAAAAAAGGATCTGTTGCTGGTTTATTTGGAGAAGCAATTGAAACAAATGGGCTCCCCTACCTAAAGGCTTTCACAGATATTGAAACAGCTAAAAATGAGTGGTTGATATTTGATCTTAATGATTTAAATAAGAAGCTTTCCACCAAAGATTTTCAAGCAGATCATTCTTTAAAGAATTTTATGGAGGGTTATGATTATCTTATTATTATTCCTGAGGTAACCCCTCAAATAAAAGGGAATTAATTCTAATTAAGATAAATATAACCCGTAATCTGATTTAAATGATGTGCCAAATGGGAATTATAATCAGCTGCTAAAAAAGCTAAAGTTTGGTCGTTTGCTCTCCTTTGAAAATCTTCATCAGTGAGATTCGTCCAAAGATGTACTAATTGTTTATTTAATGCACTCCATAAATCGATCAGCTGTTGTGTTGGAGCTACTTGGTAATGGTTGTATTTACACCACTTATCTTGATCATAAAATATAATCGGATTAACCTCAAATTGTGCCAAAAGAAAACGTCTATGATTGTTTGATGCACTATCGATAAGATGGCCTAAAATTTCTTTTTTACTCCATTTTTCTGGTGATTCCTTATGGGTGTAGGTTTGCTCATCGATCAATTTCAAATGAGAGGTTGATAAATCAATAATTTGGGATAATTCTTGGATAGTAGTTGGAATCATATAAAATTGTTTTATTAAAAGTAATTTATTATTGTATACTTAACTAGAGAAATTATTTCTCTAATTCATTTACGATCACCTTTGCAATTTCCTTGGAACTGAAAGGGTTTTGACCAGTGATCAGATTACCATCTACCACTACATTGGAAGTCATGGGTATAAAAGCCTTTTCAAACTTCACTCCTCTTTCTTTAATAGCAGCTTCAAGATTAAAAGGAACTTCTTTTTTCCTCCCAGCGATACTTTCTTCAAACCAATCAAATCCTGTTAGGCTCTTTCCAGAAATTAAATATGTACCATTTGATAATTTAACGTTTAATAATCCACCAACGCCGTGGCATATCGCTGCTACCATTTCACCTTTCTCATATTGTTTTCTGATGATAGATTGCAAAACATCATTATCTGGAAAATCATACATGGTTGCATGCCCTCCGGCTAAATAAACACAGTCGAAAAAATCATTTTCTACTTCAGTAAGGCTTTTGGATTGATGGAGTTCTTCCAAAAAACCGGGTGAAGAATAATATTCTTTCGTGATTTTATCCATTACAAAAGGTTTCAGACTTTCCGGATCAATGGGTACTTTTCCACCTTTAGGACTTGCAATGGTAACCTCCCACCCTTTTTGTTTTGCAGCATGATAGATGTGTGTCAGTTCGCTTAACCATAAACCTGTTGCTAATCCGCTTTCATAATGAGTTACATTTGTAACCACCAATAATAAATTCTTCATATTAAGAGTTATATTTAATAAGAAAACTTAATATTTAGAAATATGTTTTGGTTCTTATTCGTCCATTATAGACCATGCCGGTTTAAATATTCATTTCCCAATGGGGAAATCTCATAACCTACAGGTTGACTAATGGTCAATCCTAAATTTTTCAGTTTCCGGATATTAAGCTTGAGCCATTCCTTTTCAAAACCAGTCAATTTTGCTATACCTATGGCGTGTAAATTGGGGTTTTCTTTTATGGCTAAAAGAATCTTGTTAGTCCAAAATCCTTGTTTACTAAGACGATCTAATTTATCCACTTTATTCTTCAGCTCATTGAATTGATCTTCGGATAGTTCTGTTTGTTCCCTTAATTTAATTCTGGGATCTGCTGAATGATAACTGACGGTTATTTTATAAATATTTCCTCTGTTGTTAGGACCAAATGATTTTAATAACTGGAGCGTCTCATGATAACCCGCCATTACAGCATCTTGATCGGTTATATCAATTTCGTTGACAACTTGAATATCGTCGATTTTGATTAAACCTACTGTCGTATGCACAAGGCTTCCAATTTTAACGGAAGCCTTATGCCACTTACGAAATGCCAATGTGATTTCTCCTGATTTAATACTTTTCAGGTGTATCTCCTTAAATAGCATATTAATTTTTTTATAAGATTAAGCTTCTAATGCAAACAAAGCAATCTTATTCCCTTCATTATCCAATACATGTGCAATGAAACCTGATTTTATCTGCTTGGAATCCATCACTATTTTACCATGGTTTTCTTTTACTCTTTCAAGTGTCGGACTTAATTTTTCACCCGCATTAAAATACAAAATAACTGTTTGATTAGGCTCAGCATTTTGATTTTCTACCAATGCGCCAGAAACATTATCTCCATCGAAAGGAAAAGTTAGCGATTTAAATCCATCAAATTCCATGGGGGTTAATGAAATTTCTAATACATTTTCATAAATTTTTTTGGTTCTGTTAAGGTCATTCACAGGCAATTCAAACCAATTAATTACGTTGTTCATCTTTTTTATTTTTAGTGATACAACAAAAATATGGGGATTGATGACCTTAAAATTGGATAAAACCGACAGGCACTAAACTATCCATTCTGGATAATTTTCTACCTGTTCTATGGTCTGATGAAGGTATTGTTTTGGATTCATTCCTGTAAAAGCCTTAAACTCCCTTATAAAATGAGATTGATCAAAATAATCATTTTGATAGGCAACATCTGTTAATGTTTTGAAATTGTTTTTACGGAAAGCTTCTAGACCCGACTGAAAACGAACAATTCTTGAATAGGCCTTAGGAGATAGTCCTACATATTGCTTTATCAATCTTTCTAAAGATCTTTCGGAAATTTTCATTTCAGATTGAATGTCTTTTAACGCTTTGCCTTGCTGCAAAAGAATAGTAGCAAAATCTGCCCTTTTAAGACTTTGTTCTTCCTGTTGGATTCGTTTTAGAAAAAAAAGGGAAATAATTTCAATTTTCTCTGTAATTGAGGAAGCATGTATAATTTGTTCAAGTATGGGTTCTTTCGTAAGACAGTCTAGTGCAATATGCTGATTAGTCAGTTCCAAAGCATCTATTTTAAAAATGGCATTAAGTGCAGTTGGTTGTAGATATGCGCCAAAAATTCTAAAATTTCCTACTGCTTGTTGTTCACCTGGACAGGTTGTTTGCCCATATAGAAACATCTGCGGCAAAAGTTTGTATTCTTTGTTCAGAAATAGATCAGGCTCTTCTTGAACTATTAATCCTGAGAGGCCATCAGGGATTATTTTAAATGTTTTATCGGCAGTACCTTCTAAAACCCAAAAATATCGGATATAGTTCTGCAATGGCTTAATAGGAAGGATTTTTTGATAAAACATTATAATTTTTAGAACTCGTCTTTATTAATTATAAATATAATCCAAATCTCTGAGATGCCAAGTAAATAAATAGGTGGCCAACTCCAACTACCATTTTTTCTCCAGTCACTACATACTTAATTTCAACCTTAACAATGGGTAGTTTCTTCCTTGATCATCCTGATCTGTTCTTTCAAATATTTCAAATCCAAATTTTTGATAAAATTTCAGTGCTTTTACGTTCTGTTCATTTACATCTACTTTATCGGCATTTAATTCATTAACTGCGAAATTCAATAATTTCTGGCCATGCCCTTTTCCAAAATATTCTGGTGCTATAAAGAGCATTTCCACTTTTTTATCTGCTACGCCGATAAAACCAGCTACTTCATTTCCATCTACTAAACAAAAAACCTGTAAATCATTGAAATTAATTGTACGGACGAGCTCCTTAATTTCTTCAAAATCACTTGGAGTTAGGAAATCGTGTGTTGCAAGAACGGATTTCTCCCAAACTGCCAAAACTTGTGGTCGATAGGTATCAGAATATTTAGTTATTTTAAAGCTTTGGGTCTTCATCATGATAATAAATTCTTCGAATGTTGTTTAAAATTAAATAAAATAAACACGATGTCTTAACCCTTCAATAGAGAATTTGAAAAATTAATTTTCGCCAATAATTGGGTCGATGTAAAGTCCTGAAGATGATGCAAGTTATCTTAACGGAAATTATCCATATTCTGGACCTGCATTCTATGCTATGCCTTCAAAATATGTTTGAAATGGGGTTAGAATCGTGCTTAAAGTAGGTTTAAAGCAGGCTTAAAGTATTTAGAAAGTATGCAAAGCATAGATTTTAGTTACTTTTAATATACTTTCAGTATGCTTTTACAGCGAAGCGAACCAAAACAATAGGAGTCTTTAATGCAATCTGTATTTGGAAAGAAAAAGCTCCTTCATCAATATTTGAATTAACAGTTTAATATATTGTTCTAGATTCCATATGTCTCTCAACAACTTTCCATCTAGATTAAAATTTTATTTGGATTCATGCGCCAAGTATTAAGCATAATATTTACACCTTAAACCGATTGGATCAAAATCATCATCGGCAAATTCAAAATTGGAGAGGTTGTTCAATATGAGTTCTTCATCGTGTGTATAGGGATAACGCTGTTGATGGAGAGAAAGCATGATAGAAAGGTTGTATTTCTGTAGTAATTCATGCAAATCCCAGAAATCTATCTTGCGACCTATTCGCTGTACTACATCAATTTTCATGGCAATGATTTCTTAGGTAGTAGCCATTCTGATTATATCTCTACAGACAAACGATGTCCTAATTGAAGACTTAATGCTGTACCGCCAACCAAACGAAAGGATTCAAACACAGAGGACTCCATTAGCGTAATCAATGTATATTTTAAAAGATCATTGATGGTATTATAGTACATCATGATTAGTCAGTTGTTTTATTGAAACTGTATATAGTATATGGATTTCTGATATTGGATTCCTGTAAAGCTTGATTTACTTTTTCAGTACCATAAAAGCGAATAATCTCGTTTTTGTCATTTTCGTTTCCACGCTCAAAAACGCGTTGAATAACAGCTTTGTATTGTCGTTTCCAATCAATCTGTTGAATATCTGTATCCCAAAACAATCCTTTACTCAGGATATGTAGATTAGGAGTCCTTTTGATTTCTTTTTCTTTGATTTTTTTGATATCATAATAGGCTTGCAATATCACTAAAGTACCTTCTTCCAATCCAAGTTCTCTTTCAATCTTCAATGCTAATGCAGTGCTAATTCCTCTTTTACCTTTAGTAATAGCGTTAAATGTTTGGGGATGTTCTTCTAAAGACAAAGCAAAAGGACGTTGTTTGATAGAACGTTTTTTTAATTCTCTATCAAGTACAATCCCTGGATGGATCCCTTGGTACTTCTCAAATTGCCTATTCATAATAGAAATATAAACATTTTTGCTTACATAAAATTGGCATAAGAAAACATTGGAAGATTATTGCTTTGATGGAAAGGCTATAAATAAACAAAGCCCAACTATCGTCGGGCTTTGTTGCTTCAGCGGGCTAACCTAGATTACAATCGAACACTTAATACCCTTTTTGACGTTTTTGGATACTATAGAAAGGAGCTAATTTTCTATTTTCATCATGTTCAATAAATCATTAGACTCTTCAATTATCCATTGATTGAACTCTATTAACTTTTTCATAATATCCGATTGGTTAGCAGTCAATAGATACTCTATATTTCTATCCTTGATGTTCTCCCATTTACTATTATGTTCTGTTTCCACTATATCTTTTGGAGTACCATTTGGTGTAAGAAGTTGAATATTTGGTATTTTTTCTTTTACCAAAGGATAAATGATGAACAAACCATCATAGTCCCAGTCACAGGAATAATAAATAGGTAGTCCTCTTGTGTCAGAAAAATCCAATTTATTTACATTCTTACCTCCAGCATACCATAATTCTATGTTATTAGCCCGAGCCAATGTAGGACGCTTTAAAAAATCAATATTTTCACAAAGTACGATGCAAGTGGTATCTTTACATTCGAGTACATATTTATATTGTAGATCCTTATCATCAGCTAATTCATCAATATCCAAAAGTAATTTAACAGCATTGATCAAAGCCTCTTTGCCTAATAGATACTTCTCATTCTTGAAAAACATAAGAGATACAATTCTGACGGTTGCTTCATTTTTTATAATCTGTTCCCGCAATGGCTCTAAGTTTCCATTGTCCATATCCTCTTTTATCCCTATTAGGATCTGAATATCAGATTCTTCAAATCGAAGCTGAGGTTTTAATAATACATTACTTAATAAAAAAGCTTCATAGCGATTAAATTTCTCCAAATATTCTTTTTCATACAGCTCTGCAAAACCCTCTAAAACGAAAAGTTTATCGTGCGTTCTGTCAAGTATTCGGAGAGAATTAATAAGGTAATTGATTTCACCACTTTTCGCTAGAGTATCATTTAGCTTTACCTCGCCATTTATATATAGATTATTTAATGCTCTTAACTCAATCCAGTTCATTTTCTATTCTGTTTATATAGATATTCAAATCTTCGTTGTTGTCTTTTGTTTTAAAATAGGAAACTGAAGGGCAATAGTTGATATTATCATCCTCTTTTCCTTTAATCAAATGATGGGCATACCATTCATCAGACAATCCGATATTGAATGTATGAGGAGCCATTGTTATTATCTGATATTGGAATTCTTCTGCTATAGCAGGAAAGGTATTAAAATTGGTATTATCCAAACTTCCTAATTCTTCCAAAATAATAAACCTTAAACCATTACGTTTTTCTTTTTGTACGGCAGACAGCCTTGCGATCCCTAATAATGCGATTGCTGAATAAGTTTCTCCTGTACTTCCGGGAACTTCTGTTCCAAACTGATCCGTGAGCTTAGCTGAAAGTTCAAAGTAAGTTTTGGGGTTTAGTAATTTATCAATCGGAACATTGTTTTTGATTTTTGCTTGTTTCCTAAAAAAATCTTCTATGAAATCTACTATAGATTGTCCAAACTGTAATTCTCCTTTTGTCGCTGTATTCCTAACCTCGTAAGCTATCTGCTTGATATAATCAATCTTTATTTCTTTATTCCCATCAAATTCAAGTTTGAAATTAAACTTATTACTAATCTTTCGATCAACAAAGAATGCGTTTATTCTTTTTACCTGGTCATCATATTTTTCATATCGTTCAGTAGTTTTACTAAATATCTTAATCATATTATCCCTGATACCATTGGCTATGGTTGTTCGGGTTTGATTAGCTTCGTCTAAAGCAGTAGTGATATCATCAGTAGATTTGATTTTGTTGCCCAATAATGCATCTTCCAAAACCCTGAATGAAAAATCCTGGTCTTTAATCGTTAATTGTACGGCCGGATTCTTCTCATCACTCGTTTCTTCAAATGAATTCGAAATACCAATAAATGCTGTTTTATATTCTTCCCATAGCCCATTATAGGTTTGCTCCAATTCCTCAGTATTTCTAGGTGTTAAAGGAAAGTCTGTTATGTTCTCTTGGAAATGTTGGTAATAAGTATTTTTGAGCGTAGTGAATGCTGTTTGCTTCTTAGTCAGATTACTAATAATCATCAGCAAGTCTTGCCTATCATCTTTTATTTTACTTTCCAGCGATTTGAACTTGGTTTGTATAGCTCCTTTTTCTTCATAAAACTTATCTTTCTTATCGCTCCATTCTTTACGAAACTTCAACAACTCCTTTTTTACGATTTCCGGCTCATCATATTCAACCTTAAACTTATTTTTAATTTGCAATAGTTCTTCTTCTTCTCTTTTCTTTTGTGATTGCAATTGAGAGGTCTTTTCATCAATCTGAAAAATGCAGGCTACAGCATTTTTTAATTTTTCAATATTGCTAAAAACAGCAATAGAGACATCAAAGAAATAGTCAAATAGACTTACATCGTAAGGCTTTCCATCTACAATGTTCTCCAATGCTTCCAGTTTGGTATTTATGGAGCTGTTTTCGGTGTTCAATTTTTGAATTAACTGTTGTACAGATTGTTCCAGGTTTGTTCTGTTTCCCAATAGCGTTGCATCTGGATTAAATTGTATAAATTGGTTTAATGCCCCCAGTTTTAACCAAAAACCTTCTTTAGATGGGATTGTATTAAAATTATTAATCAACTCATCAGGATTGATATATTGAAATGAATTGTTCGGATTAGAAATCTCAGAAATAGGTTTGGTCGCGTAATACAAAACCGTTTGTAACTGTTCATTATCTAACGAGGGTAGATTCTTAATATACCAGTGTAAAAGTCCATTTTCATCATTGTCCTGCAATAATGCTAATAGATTTTCTTTGGTTGACTTATCATTTTTTAAGGATAATTTTAATTCATCCAAAATCTCCGATTGTTCTTTTCGGGTTTGGATGACTTTTTGAAGTGTTTTGTACTTTTCCAGATAAGGTTTTGCAAAAGTGATTTCTTTTTTAATACCCTCATTGTTTCTACTTAAAATATCAATTCTTTGTATCTCATTCTTCCAGCTATCATCTACTTCAGGAAGAATAAACATTTTAAGTTCATCGACTTCTTTACCCAACTTTTCTATGCTGTTAGATAAGTCTTGATAACGGTTGAACATATTAAAATTTTCATCCGATTCCTCGTAACTCTTTTTTATTATTGCTTCTTCTACTGGAAGATTTTCGATAGCCGTTTTTAGTTCAGTAAATTCAGTTTCTTGGGTCGTTATCTGTGTTTTTCCTTCCAATTCTCTATCCTGCAATTGTTTTAATTCTATATGGACGTTTTGTAATTCCGCTTCTTTAAGTGATTTGAATTTTGCTTTATGGGATTGCTCCAACTCCCGTAAGTTTGTTAATCTTTTTTGCTTGTTAGATAGATTTTGAATGTCTTTATTCAGACTTTCATATTCTCTCAATATCTTTTCCAGCTCGGATTGCTCTTTTTGAAAGTTGGCAAGAATATCTTCATCGGATTCTTCAAAGAGAAATTCTTTTAAGTTTTTGGAAGCCTGATTGCCACTTAAATTTAGTGTCTTGGCTTTTGAAAATGACTGTATGACCTTAGCAAAGGCTTTTAGATTTTTATCCTGGCTGAGATTTAGAGGGAGTATGTTTTTATCGAAAAGGAATTTATAGTAGGTATTGACACTTTCATTATTACTAAAGAAGTTAAGCCGAAGTCCTTGCTTTTCGTAAAGAAATGTTGCCAAATCCTGTATGTCCACTATTTCTTTCTCTCCAGCTTCCTTTTCCTTTAATAAATCTTTGGCGAAAATAAGCTCTTCTTTTTCAAGAGCCAGTTCATTTATTTTCAGGCTTATATCTGCTTGTTTTGTAATTACAAAAGGAATGATACGTTTTCCCTTCTGGTTATTTATCTGTATTCCGATGGTAATAAATTTACCAGTATTTACCTCAATATTCAAGAAACAGTAGGCACATTTTGTTTTATAGGGAAGGGTATTGATTTGTCGTTCTTCTTTCTTTACCCCATCAGTACCGAATTTGATATGGTCTTTATCATAGACAAAAATCATTTGGAGTAAATCAGCAATAATGGATTTTCCGACACCGTTTGCACCAACAAAATCTGTTCTTGTTGGATGAAAGAGGTAGTCGTGTATATAGTGTTTCAGAATACCGACGGTAGATAGGGAGAAAATTCTTGGATAACTCATAGCACTTCATCATTTTTAAGTTGTTGGCTAAATGACTCAAAATTCTGAAGCTCCTCCTGATACAATTTGGTTAAACGGTGAATAGCAGGTCTTATTTCAAAGACTAATTCTTCATTCCTCCCTGATTGCTTTTCTACCCAGCCTAATTTATCAAAGCTGTCTATCGTTTTGCCAAATTTGTTTTCTACTGTATTCCATTCTTTTTCATCATAAGAATCCCTTATGTCATTGAATAAAATCCTTTTGTATGCTTCTTGATGGTCACTCTCCAGTATTTGTGTTTTTATGTCGTTCCAGCGAATAATCTTTTCCTCGTCAAAATACTTTTGGTAATACATATCCAAAAGTGTCAAACCAATAAGTGTTTGTAATTCAGAAAGCTCTTTATTACGGTTTGTACCGCTTAATTTTCCTTTTCCGTTTTCTGTGAAATCAAGATAATAATATCTACTGCTATCAGAGATGTCAGTAACAAGATTAAGCCTGTATAAGTTACTGTAAAAATTTCTCCACTGTGATTCATAGCTTTCCAGTACAGTATACTCTGCGTAAAACTTGTGGTCAATATGCTTGCCAGACAACAACAGAATATTGATGTCAGCAAAATGCTTTTCAACACTCTCCTCTGTGAGAAAAGAATAATCGCTTATTTCATAATTTTCGTTTTCCATAGGGATATTTTTTGTTGTGACAAGGAAATGATTTTTTGTTCTACATCAATAAATACATCGTTATTCTCTGAAGAATAAGCTGTTAAACGAGATGCTACCTGATAAGCAATAGACAAATCTTTTTCTTCATCAACGATACTATTCATAAGTTCATCTATATGCAATTGCCTTTTGCTTTCCAGAATATCTTTGGCTTTATCAACCCATTGATTGATAATTTGCTGACGGTTAATTTCTTTTGCTATTTTATGCTTTTCATTACGTTCATAGGTTTCATCAACCTCCACATTTACAATGATGTTAGGTTTTGGAAGTTCAAACTCGTAATATCTTGGGTACAAGATTCGGACAGGTTCATATACCACTTGCTTTAGCGGAAAATTGTTACTAAACTTGATACCATCAGCAGTGTATTGAGAACTTTCTAAAACTGTTCGATGTAGCTTTTTTATTAGTAATCTAAAAAATGCTCGTGTTGAAAATTGCTCCTGCAACTCCGTCAATTTTTCACTTGCGTGATTAATTTGTCTACGGATAATGTAAACTTTACGGTCTACCGAATTGAAAAACTCTCTGATATCTGTATATATTTCCTGTGCTTTTTCCCAATCACTTTTACTTTTTTGTACATTGTCTCTATCAAATTTCCCATCGTCTTCCATTTTTCTGTAAAAATGATCCACAACATTTAGTAAATTACCAAGAAATTGGTCTTTGGAAATAATAGCTTCCGTAATATCTTCTGCTCTTTCTCCGAACTTTCTAAAAACAACAGTAAACTCTCGTACTAAAGAAGTTGCACTTTGTTCATCTTCTTTTCGGAGAATATCATTTAATTCTTTATATGCCTCACGCAATTCATCTTCCAACGCCTCTAAATGATCCGTGATGATTTTCTTTGAGCCTTGTATAAATATTCTCCCAAATTTTCGCTCAAACTTTTCAATGATCTTGATCTCACCATGTCGTATGGTAAATGAATCCTGAACACTTTTTTTGAGTGGATGATTTTTGTATGGATTTTCTAGTTTGCTTACCATTAAATCTACTACATTTTTAGCGTAGTCTGTCAGATAATATTTCCACGGCTCATCGGGATGACTTCGCAGGAAGTAATGGAAAAGATTGTCTTTAATGTTATTCCAAGGACGAACGGAATCAAGATTAAACTCCGTTTTTATATCCGTTAGGATTTCATTGATCTCTTTTTGTGTGAAGTATTCTTCAATTTCACGGTTTTTGATTTTTTCATAAAGAGCAATAACCAAATAACCTCCGTCGAAAGCCGAAGGAAGTAGGAGATTGTATTTGGTGTATAGTTGTTTCTCTTTCAAAATATTAATCACTATTCTTTTTTACAAAACAGAATTATTATTTATTCTTTTAAGTACATCTTGTAGTTTAAAATCGGGAGGAAGAGGCTTAAAAGATTTGTCATCTTTAGTACTGATATATAATTGGCGTTGGAATTCCCTTAGTTTTCCCAAATCAATTTTCCCGACCAAGATGGTATCATTTTCTCCTCCCTTTAGTTTCAAAATATCTTTGATTTCAGTTCTAGAAGGCTGTGTAATCCTAGAATCGCCAAATTGGCTGGTATTTACTTGAGCAAAATAGACATGAAGATCTCTTGAGATAGATTCTACAATGTTGGAGAAATAATTGGTATCTCGATTGTATTCAGAAGCAATCAGCAAATCAACTTTTCCCTTAAAAAGACTCCTATGCTTTACATCCGCCAGTTCAAAACAATAATATGGACTAAAGTAAATACCTTTCCAGATAAAAAGATCATATATGTATTGAGTCGGTTTAGGAACTTTAAAATGATTGGTATGAATCATTAACTTTTCACCATGAGTATAATGATTTTTCAATCGGTATACAACCACTGCATCTTTAATGCCATCCTTTACAAATGGAAGAATAGTTACAATGAAATTAAAAGAAACATTGTCTATCGTTACATGCTCCAAACCTGTTATCACCAGTTTCTGTTCATTGGCAGCATACCAAGTAATACGATCCAGTAATTCTATGGGAACAAAACACTCAGGGAATAAAAGAATATCTGCCTTTTCTTCTTTAGTTTGCTCGAAAATTTTATACAAAGTATCAAATCTTTTTCCCTCAAGATTTGGAATATTTCTTAACCCTTGAACCATATTAGATTCAGAAACTTTAGTATTTGCAATAGCTATTGTGGGCGAACTAATACACTCACTATCATTAACACTAATTTGTTGTTTTAGGACAAACGATGATTTGTTTTTCCCTTTGAATGGTCGTACTTTTCTTTGAAACAGTTTCTTTTTGTATTCTTCTTTATCTTCTACTTCATAACTTGACCAATGATATTTATTGGCTCGTAGATAATAATCATAAGCTTTATCTAAATAAATGGACGAGTGGTCTTTATCTTCAATTAACTCATTTATGTTTACAACTGTTTCTTGTTCCGTTGTTGTCTGTCCATTTTTAAAGGAACTTAAATTCTCGTAGAATACGGCAAGACAGCATTCCCAAAACTTTAATGCTCTCGGAGAGTGTTTTATTTTATTATCATTTATTCTGTACATCAGAAAGGGATTTTTAGGTTAGTATAATTTTGATAGTCTCTTTTTCTGACAGTTGTATAGGACAAAAGCGGCTGTGATACGTAGTGATGTCTTATTAGATTGGATTGTCTGTATCTTGTAATGAAATAAGACTCTTCATCTATCGGACTATATTTGGCTTGGTAAAAAGACAAATCATTCTTTAAGGCATTGAAAGAGAACTGATATGTCCTTTTCACTCTTTGAACTTCTGATAAAAATTGGGGGTGAAGTGATAATGCCAATTCATTAGCATTGTCCAGATGTTCTAATACATTGGCTTGATAGTTGTCATTTGAGATAGTCAATAGACTACCTTTGCAGTGTATTCTCTTAATTGCTTCACAACAATTTAAATAAAATTGAACATAAGCTTCAGGTCTCTTATTTACTAGCAGAAACACAAAAACCCGTTCCCATAATGTATAAAGATTAAGCGTATTTTCACCTTGAAAGAATTTGACTATTTTGCTTGCTTCATCTTCTGAAATTTTGTCGGCTCTGCGAAGTGAATTAAATATTCTTTTTGAGAGAAAAACAGATAAGCCAAATTTATCTTCTTTATAGTCTTTAAGCGTTCGGACTTTACCTTCAGTACCATCATATAGTAAGTGATATGCACTTTCTTCAAAATCTTCCATATTCTCTTCATCATTATAGTTTCTAAATTCGCTTGACTTTTCTTCAAGATCTCGTTTCAGCTTGTCTATTACCAAAGACGATTCATCCTTATCAAAATAGTAAAGTAATGTTTTGTCACTTTGACAATATAACCTGGGGAAACTATTTAGCTTGAACACCTTTTCCGTTTCTTTTTTAGAGTTATCTATGCCCAATATTGCGGGCTTATCAATCACCGAAATAATAGGGTGGAAATTCAATAAAACAAATTGCTCTATATCGGATAGATTGTTTTTAAAATCAGTTGTTGTAAGAACTTCGTCTTCTCCAAACAATAGTTGCTCTTTATTATCGTATCTCGGCTTTTCATTATTTACCCAATCTCGATATTGCTCAAAGTTGAAATTTAGTTTTGGGATTGAATCGTCTTCATATTTTTCTGGTAAAATCGGATTTGCTATTACCATTAGTATATCATCTACATATCTGCCATAATACAGAGGTCTTGCATGTTTCAATACTCTGCTATCAAAATCTTTCAGGTAATGATTAGCAAGGATGAAAGAAGATAGAAGCCCTATCGGTAATATATAGTGGGTTAATTCTTTTCGTTCGTTGGATACTTCATGAACAAAATCATAAGGTGTATTATGCTTCGATAGTTTTTGAGTGAAAATTTTATGTGTTTCCTCAAACACAAGATAGAGATTGCTTATTGATTGAAACATATTCTTTCTTCTACCATTAGCATATGGTGATTGTATAGTCTTTGGTTCTAATCTTACAGAATAGAAAAAATCCTTTATGTCCAAGTTGAGAATCAACACATCTTTATTACTATCTAAATGTTCACGTGCAACCTTTACTGATTCATCTCTCCATTTTTGATATTGTTTTGGATAGGGTTTAAATAATCCGGATCCCTGAACTACCTTGTCCTCTTCTTTATTAAGAATTAATCTGTTACCAAAACAATTATCAAATAATGTCCTATCAAGCGTTACTCCTTTCTTTAATATCCACAAAACAGAGATTAGGTGAATTTCTATTGGCGCATCTATGAATACTGTTGACCTTTCAATATTATACTCACTGTTAGTGCGTTTATTTGTAATAATTTGAGATGCTGATCTAGTGCCGATAATTTTTTTTGGAAGAAACTTTGTTTTTATTCGACCTAAAAAACGTTCAAAGAATTTGGGATTCTCATGAAAGGTATTCAGTGCCACTGTAAATATTCTTAGCTTCTTTTCATACAAAGCCATATCTTCATTATCCTCAATTTCAACATCGTATTCTTTTGCAAAGCCATTATACTCTCCTATGACTACAAACAAGTCTTCACTATCGGCAAGATTGGTTTCAAAAATTGCCAATTGCTTCCGCATAAATAAATTAGTTGAATCATAGTAGATGTATGTTTTTAACTTGATGTATGCTTCTAACACCTCTTCGTAAGTGTATTCCATGTTCTCTTATTTACTCGTTATTATTTTAAGATTAATATCTGCAAACTCCTTTATGTAGGTAGCAGTAACACCTAATAATGTTAAAATATCATCAGACGCCTTTGCCTTTGAGAGCCCTGGCTGGACAATCAGAATTTCATATTCTACAGGAATTTCGTTTTTTAATATTCCCAATAATTTTACTAAATCATTTCTATTGCCTTTTTCAAGTCGGGAACAGGATAGACCTTTCTTTGATTTAGTTTCCCGTCTAAGGAGGTGGTTGATAAATTCCTTACCAGATTTATGTTTCCAATGTACGGATTTTTGAGCTTGTCCGCAGACCTCATAAAAATTCTTGATCTGATTACTGACTATACCATCCAAAGCAAACTTTAAGTGATACAACTTAATTTCAATTTTCTCACTATGTGCTTTAATGACAATAACATCGGCAATTTCACCGGAATAATCATCATCGTAGATGATATCAAAATCTTCTTGCTTTAATTGTTCAATAACTTTGTACTGAATAGAATCAATCTTTTTAGGCTGTACACCTTGCGCTTCGTTTCTTAGATTCACACCATCCCAATTCCAAGTTATAAGTTGATCTTTAGGATAGATGCCTATCTGTTGTTTGAGTTCATAGTATTCATTTCCTGTAAGTGCAGAACCGTCCGCATACCAAACAGTGGGGATGAATTTTTCAAAGAATTCTGTACCACTGACTTTAATACGACCAAACTGAACTTCTACAGGTTCTTTTGATTGTTGAGTTATTTTAAAATCCGCAAACGACTCATCACCGTCTTTCTTCTCAAATAGTTCCAGCTTGAAAACAGCTTCTTGTGTTTCTGATTTAAGTGAAAATAACAATTCACCTCCTATAGATGGGTTTACCAAACATAATTCTATATTGGAGAGGTCGTATTTTATTCCGTCTATAATGAAGTTATATTTAGTTTCGACATCGAGGTAAATATCCGTATCCCAATCTATCCATACAGGAAATACTTTTGGAAGGTCTGTTCTGAGGGTTGGAATAAGTGTTTCCCTAAGAATTTGATTAGGGTCAATATTTTCATCCACTAATTTATCTCCTAATGCTATACACCAATTTTTAAACTGTTTTAAATCTCCCTGAAGTTTTGTCCATACTCTTCCTTTGTATGAAGCTCCTATATTAACTGGCTTACCAACTTCAAAACCTGTACCCATAACAAAGGCTTTTTCTCCTCTTTGTTTTTCGGCTAGGCTCAACGCTTCTCCAACATCACTTCCCACCATCATCCTAAAACGGATATTTTTGCCTAAAAACTGTCTTAATCCAACGTTTTGCAGCTTTACTCTTTTGATATTATAGAAAGTCTTAAAAACATCTATTCCTTTAACAAGCTCAGCATTATCGCCTATTATTGCTTGAGCCAATTCGGTGTAAAGGCTTCCATTGTCGGAGCTGTTTATGAACAGAAGATTATTTTTGGTTTCCCAATAAACTATAATTATGTCCCATTGTATATCATAAATTTCCCGTTTATCATGTACCCATTCTACATCAAGCCTTTTACCTATGACTATCACAAGCATATTATGCTCACGATTGACATCATGAAATTTAAATTCAAGATTATCATATCCGGAAATTCCTTTCTGAAAATCACCCGGATTCCAGGCATTAGTCTTATTCTTATAAACAACTGTGCTTAGCTTAGGTCTGATATTTTGAAAAGGAATGTTGGCATTATCTAGTTTCTTAAAACCACTCATGAAATCCTTAAATTCTACCTGTTCGTTCACTTGTCCCGAACTTGCATCTGAAAGAATTTCATTCCAATCTGCATCCGTAGCATACAAATCTGCTAATTCTGCTCTCACATCGAGATCAGCTATATTGGCAACGAAAGAGGCATCACCAAGTTCTTCATCATATTTAGTTCTTGTAAAACGACCTGCTAACTGTAATGTAATGGGAAGACTTTTTCTAATATCATGAAATGCTGCTATTTTCAATTCCGGCAAATCGAAACCTTCACCAAGCATATCAACACAAACAATTATTCTCGTTTGCTTTTGAAGTATCTTATCATAAGTTTCCTTAAAATTAGGCACTCCCGAATAAATTACAACCGGATTGAGATCTTTATGAACTTTGTATAATTTAAAAATTTCCTTTGCCCGCTCTTTAGTAGCACAACGAGCCATAAGAATGTGATTGTGAGGGTTTGGATTAGCTAAATCTGAACGTAAACGTTCAACAGCCACCTTTGCAATTTCTTGATCCGCTTTTTCTTTCTCATATTCACGGATAGAAATAAACTCTATCTTTTTATAATAACCTTGTTCCTGTGCTTTCTTTAAAGGGAAGTTGGAAATAATTTTTCCATCGAGTCTCTTTCCATCATTTCTAAATGGTGTCGCTGTAAATTGAATAACCTTTTCTTTATCGAATTTATTCCGGAACTCATTCCACGAAGACGCTTTCACATGATGAGCTTCATCAATAAATATATGGCTGAATGTTTTGGAGAAAAGTTCTTGAGTCTCATTATTTTGATTGGTAAGCCAACTCATTGTACTTACTACTACATTGCATCTCTCTAAAAATTCAGTAACCTCTTCAGTACTTTCAAATTTATTCTTAATAACTCCAACAATTGGATATAGAGACTTTTCGCCTACAACACCGAATTGTTTTAATAAACCTAAATTGAAAAACTTTCCGGCTATCTGGTTTCGTAAAGAATCAGAAGGCACCGTAACCAAAAGCTTTTCACACCTGTTAGCTACCAGCGTAGCCAACATAGTTTCTGTCTTACCGGTACCTGTAGGCATTACTACTGTTGCTGCATCTAACGGAAGTTTCAGATGTCCCATTATCATATGCAATGCAGCGATCTGAGGTTGTCTTAACCCTGGCTCGTTTTTATCTTCTTCCTTATATAGAAAATCATTTTTCCACGACTGTGCAATCTCATTAGATGAGTACTCTTTTAGAAGAGGGTGTTTCGCCCATCCCTTAATAACTATTTTACTTTCTTCAAACCGTTGTTTTCTAGGAAGCACATTAGTAAAAAGAGCATATTCAATTTCTTCGGGAATATATTCTTCTTTGGTAGTGAGACAGATTTTATTTCCATTGTTTTCTACCACTAAGTAAAAGCGATTTTCCTGCAATATATTAAGAGGTATTGATCGCTTTGAGGCTAATAGTTGTCTTATAATATTTTTGCTTCCAGTTTTTTGATAAAGAGTTGACTCAAGAGAGGGTAAAGTTATTTTCATATGTTACATCAAATTCGTTCTCAAGGTTATTATTAATGGTGATTGAATCACAATTTACTAAGTAACAAATTGCAATTCACACAAATATAACCAAATAAAAGCTCTCTCAATTACGGAGAACCGTAATTTGATACAAATTCAAAATCTAATTATTATGGAAAAGGAAATAGAGAAAATTCCTCTTGATGAAGCAATGGAAATGCTAAAAGAAGTAGGGGTAAATGTCAATCCAGAAGATGCTGAACTGATTATGGAGTTTTTATATAATCTTGTTGAAATAATCATTAGGGAATGTTTTTCGGAATATATGGATTAGGGTTTATATGCTTTTACCTTATCAACAATATCCTCCTTTATAAATTCCCAATATTTCCCTCTTAAACATATTGGGTCGAAATCATCATCCGAAAGCTTAAAATTGATGAGGTTATTCAGTATTAGTTCTTGATCGTGTGTGTAAGGACAACGTTCTAGATGCAGAGAAAGCATAGTAAAAAGGTTGCATTTCTATAGTAATTCATGCAAATCCCAGAAATCTTTCTTGCGACATATACGTTGTACTACATCTATTTTCATAGCAATGATTTCTTCGGTAGTAGCCATTCTGATTTCATCCGCAATCAAAGGAGGTTGTATAAAAGTATCCGTATAAAACACATCTAATTTTACCACATTGTCCTTATCTGTACCCACACTATAAGATTTACCCATAGCTGGATCAAGATTTGAAAAATGATGGTGGTTGGGAAATGTTTTCTCTATAAATTCATCAATATTTTTAAAATTAATAGAACCATATGGGCAGTCACTAAACAAATCTATATCTACAGACAAACGATGTCCTAATTGAAGACTTAATGCTGTACCGCCTACCAAACGAAAGGTTTCAAACACAGAGGATTCCATTAGAGTAATCAATGTATTTTTTAAAAGATCATTGACAATGGTATAGTACATCATGATTATTCTGTAGTTTTATTGAATCTGTATATAGTATACGGATCTCTGATATTGGACTCCTGTAAAGCTTGGTTTACTTTTTCAGTACCATAAAAGCGAATAATCTCCCTTTTGCCATTTTCGTTTCCACGCTCAAAAACGCGTTGAATAACAGCTCTGTACTGTCGTTCCCAATCAATCTGTTGAATATCTGTATCCCAAAACAATCCTTTACTAAGAATATGTAGATTAGGAGTACATTTGATTTCTTTTTCTTTGATTTTTTGGATATCATAATAGGCCTGCAATATCACTAAAGTACCTTCATCCAATCCAAGTTCTCTTTCAATCTTCATTGCTAATGCAGTGCTAATTCCTCTTTTACCTTTAGTAATAGCGTTAAATGTTTGGGGATGTTCCTCGAAAGACAAAGCAAAAGGACGTTGTTTGAAAGAACGTTTTTTTAATTCTCTATCAAGTACAATCCCTGGATGAATCCCTTTGTACTTCTCAAATTGCCTATTCATAATAGAAATATAAACATTTTTGCTTACATAAAATTGACAAAAAAAACATTGGAAGATTATTGCTTTGATGGAAAGGCTATAAATAAACAAAGCCCAACTATCGTCGGGCTTTGTTTCTTCAGCGGAGAGGGAGGGATTCGAACCCTCGATACAGTCATCCCGTATACAGACTTTCCAGGTCTGCTCATTCGACCACTCTGACACCTCTCCGTGTCAATCGTGGCGCAAATATATAAATTTATCCCATTAAAAACATATTAATCCAAAATAATTCGTTTTTCGTTTTGCTTTCCCTAAATTAGGGCTGAGCGAATATGAAGCGAATCCTATCAATCGACGGCGGTGGAATTCGGGGAATCATCCCCGGCATGGTATTGGTTTCCCTAGAGCAAAAGCTTAAGAAACAAAGCAATAACCCAGATGCCCACCTTTCTGAATATTTTGATTTCTTTGCAGGCACCAGCACCGGTGGAATCTTGGTCAGTATTCTCCTCTGCCCCCATCCCAATGATCCTACAAAACCACGGTTCTCTGCTCAAGAGGCACTGGACATTTACCTGGAACATGGCACAGAAATATTTACCACCAGCAGTTGGCGCAGATTCTTGAACCAATTTGGACTGCTAACGGAACTATACGATGAGCATGTGCTCGAAAAAGTATTGGAAAGCTATTTCGGAGATATGAAGCTCAGTCAGCTCATAAAACCCTGTATCATCACCGCCTACAACATCGAATTGCGGAAAAACCATATCTTCCGGCAACAGAAGGCGATTTCTCATGGCGAATCTCGTAATTTCTTATTGAAGGATGTTTGTCGTGCTACTTCCGCAGCACCAACCTATTTTTCGGTGGCAGAAATTTATTCATTGGCAGGCACGCGATATCCCTTGGTGGATGGTGGCGTATTTGCACATAGCCCAGCCATTTCAGCTCTTCTGGAAGTGCTCAAAACCTTTAAGACCTTCAAGATAGACGATGTACATATCCTCTCCCTCGGAACAGGGATTGCCAAGAATGCCTATAACTACGAGGATTTCAAAAAGAAAAAGGCCATATCCATCGGGCCGGCTTTGGTGGATATCATGACTTCCAGTTCTTCGGAAAGCAACGATTATTTCCTACATCAACTGTTCCGATCTGTACAGCAGAGTTCCAACTATATCCGCTTGGAGCCATCCAACCTCTCCTCTATCGAACCTTCCTTGGATGCGGCATCAAAAGGAAATATCCAGAAGATCGTTTCATTGGCCGATAAGATGATCAGTGACAACGAATACTTATTGGATGCCTTAGTGATCGACCTTATCCGCGAAAAAGAAAAAGGGAAAGAGAAAAAAGAATTAACCGTTTGGCAATACCTTAAGGATAAATTTTAATAATTTTACTATCTTAATAAAATTCCAAAAAGAACATTATTCCATGGCAAAAACAATTGCATTAATAGCCCATGACGGCAAAAAAGCAGAAATGGTCGGTTTTGTAAAAGACCATCAGGAAGAACTTTCAAAAGCCCACCTGGTAGCCACCGGAACTACCGGCTCCTACATCCAACAAACGGGTTTGGAGGTAGAACTTAAATTAAGCGGTCCGAAAGGTGGCGATGCCCAAATTGCAGCAATGGCCGCAGAAGGAAAAATCGATGGCATCATTTTTTTTAGGGATCCCCTGGGAAAACATGCACACGAACCCGATATTCAGATGTTGATGCGCATTTGTGACCTTTGGAATGTGCCTTTAGCAACCAATCTGGCAACAGGAACCCTGATCATTAAAGGATTACTGGAATAAATCCAGATGCATTTTCATGCATTAATGGTTATCAATTTCAACAACAGATTAAACATAGAAAGATTACATATTATAAATGGAAAACGATAAAGTGAATAAGGACGAAACTACTCTTGATAAGAATAAAGCAGAAGCGAACAAAACAGAAGATACCATTGGTTTAAACGAGGTTTTGGTGAGTATTGGCGAAGAAAATTACACCACCAACATCCAATATGGTGACCTTTCTTTGATTGCAGATGAGCCTTTGGAGCTCGGCGGACAGAACAAAGGGATGGCCCCATCCCAATTGTTGCTATCGTCCGTAGGAGCTTGTAAAGCCATCACCATGCGTATGTATGCCAACAGAAAGAAATGGAAAGTAAACCGTATCGATATCAAGATCAGCAGTGAGGTTCAGAAGAGTGAACAACAGCAAACCACCTTTATTCGCTGCAATATCTTTATAGATGGCGATCTGGATGAGGAACAAAAACGCAGGATCTACATGATCGGCGAAAAATGTCCGGTTCAGAAAATGCTGCAGAATCCAATTGTTGTAGAAAGTAATCTAATTGATACAAATAGTTAAGAAAATAAAAGAGGATTGTATATTTGCGGCCTAGATTAATTATTAATCATGCATACCATGAGTGAGCACACCTTTACGAGTCCCTTCCGTAATTTTACACGTGAGGAATGGAAAAGATTGAACGGTCAATTAAGTCATGCGATCCGCGAGGAAGACCTCAGCCAATTGCATGCCTTGAACGAACCCTTGACCATGCAGGAGATCGAAGAGGTGTATATTCCCTTGGCCCACTTATTGGAATTGCATATCAATAAATTCCAGGAGCTCCATGCGATAAGCAATGACTTCTTTAAAAGGAACCATCAAAAATTGCCTTTCATCATTGGGATTGCAGGATCTGTTGCGGTGGGTAAATCCACCACAGCAAGGGTGTTGAAAAAGGTTTTGGCCCTATTGCCGCATCGGCCAAAGGTGGAACTTGTGACAACAGATGGTTTCCTCTACCCGAACAAGGAACTTATCAAACGGGATATCCTAAACAGAAAAGGATTTCCGGAAAGCTATGATAGTAAGAAGATCATTCAGTTCCTGGCGGATATCAAGTCAGGAAAATCTTCGGTTTCTGTACCCTTATACTCCCATTTGGCGTATGATGTTCTGCCTAATGAAAAACTGGTGATTTCCCAACCAGATGTGTTGATCGTGGAAGGGATCAATGTTCTTCAGGTCAACTCTCGTAGAAATGGTGTCTTCGTATCGGATTTCTTTGATTATTCCATCTATGTGGATGCGGATGAGAAGAACATTGTGGATTGGTATATCGACCGTTTTGAATCCCTGAGAGCAACAGCATTCCAGAATGAAGCCTCTTATTTCCATAAATATGCAAACCTGAGTACGGAGGAAAGCATTGCCATGGCGAATAACATCTGGAATGAGATCAATCGCCCGAATCTACATCAGAATATACTTCCAACGCGTTATCGTGCTGATCTGATCCTTAAAAAAGGATCACACCATTTTGTGAAGAGGATCAAGGTCAGAAAGATCTAATTAGCTTTTTACTTATCAGCTTTGATTCTTTGTCCTTTTCGGCTTTTTATCAGGAAATGTAAATAGACTCAAATTTGAGGACCTCTTTCAGGATTTCATTTTCCAACTGTCGATGCATGCGGTTGCTATTGCTGATGGCATACAGATCAATCTTATACTTCACATAATCCTTACCGATTTCCGTAACTTTTAGTTCAATCGTGCCATTCTTAATCTTTAGGTTTGGGTGGGTGATCAAGCTCATTTTCAATGCTTCTTCCAATTCTTTGATATGGATGGATACGGATAAGGGCAGCTCAAACCTAACGGAAAACAGACTGGATTGGTGTGCGGAAAGGTTCATGAATGTCGAGGTGAACACCATATTGTTCGGAACCATCACAATATCATCCTCTTCGTCCTGTAATACCAGGTTGGCAAAGGTAATATCAATAATACGGCCCTTATGCTCTCCCACTCTAATTCTATCCCCTACGGAGAGCTGTTCTGAAAACATCACGATCAAACCTGAAATCATATTGGTGATGTAATCCCTGAAGATCACAGCTATCGCCATCGCCACAATGGTCATGCTGGTGATGAATTTCCCAGGATCGATTCCAAAGGCCAACATCAAACAGATGATTCCAAATACCACATTCAATATGGCGGTTAAGCGGTTAATTCCCAACACGAAGTTCCCACGAACAGGCCGATGGGAATGCCGGGTATTATATAGGAATATGATCAGAAACCTTAAGATGGATAAAATAACGCTGACGATTAAGAATGCTGATAGCCCATCGATAAATTGGACCAATCGTTTATCCAATTTCAGTTCCGACTGGAAATAGAAATAATATATGGTCACCAGACCCAATAAAAAGACTTTTAACAGAAAAGACCAGGGTATCCTTTGTTTATTTTCTTCCAAGCTTGCGTTCATGGTTTTGAAGATATTGTTTTTTTGGTTTCGGAGCAAAACAAGTTCATGGAATATACCGTTATATCCTTAATAATCAACCATTAAATTAAAAAACAATTCATTTAGGTTATGGATTCACTTAAATAACGTTTTATAATTCTTAAAAAACAAGTAACTTAGCAGTCGCTTTTTATAGCAGCAAACACGAAAATATGGAAACAACATTTGATTTTGAGAAGCCAATTGCAGATTTGCAAACCCAGATCGAAAAAGTAAAGCAGGTTGAAGAAAAGACCAAGGTGGATATGGGTGCAACTGTTCGTGAGTTGGAAGAAAAATTAGAACAAACAAAGGTTGACGTATATAGCAATATGACTGGATGGCAGAAAGTGCAGATGTCCAGACACGCAGACAGACCACAAACCTTCGATTATATTGACCTGATCTGTAATGATTTCGTAGAACTTCATGGAGACCGCACGGTAAAAGATGATAAAGCCATTGTTGGTGGTTTTGCGTCTATTGGTGATGAGTCGGTGATGATCATTGGCCATCAGAAAGGTAAAAATACCAAAGAACGTCAGTTCCGTAATTTCGGGATGGCAAATCCGGAAGGATACCGTAAAGCACTTCGCTTGATGAAGATGGCGGAGAAATTCAATAAGCCTGTTATTACCTTGATCGATACGATGGGTGCTTATCCTGGTTTGGAAGCGGAAGAACGCGGACAGGGTGAGGCGATTGCAAGAAATTTATTGGAGATGTCGGTATTGAAAGTGCCTATTATCTGTATCGTGATCGGTGAAGGTGCTTCAGGTGGTGCTTTGGGAATTGGTATTGGTGATAAGGTGTATATGTTGCAGAATACCTGGTATTCGGTGATTTCTCCAGAATCATGTTCTTCTATCCTTTGGAGAAGTTGGGACCATAAAGAAAGAGCAGCTGAAGCTTTAAAACTTACTGCAGAAGATATGTTGGGCAATGGATTGATCGATGGGATTATTCCAGAGCCATTGGGCGGAGCTCATCAGGATCCTGAGACTACAGCGTTGAATGTGAAGGACAGGATCTTGAAAGATTTAGCGATTTTAAAAGCAAAAGATACAGATACCCTAGTGCAGGAAAGAATTGATAAATTCAGCAATATGGGTGTGGTGAATGAATAAATAATCGTCATTGCGAGGCTTTATACCGTCATTGAGTGGAACTCTGTCGTCATTGCGAGGAATTCTTTCGTCATTGCGAGGAAACGAAGCAATCTTTGGACTATGTCATCCTGAGCAGCGTCGAAGGATCTGTTCGTGTACCAAATGTAGATGCTTCGACTTCGCTCAGCATGACAAGCGGGAAGATTGCTTCGTCGTACCTCCTCGCAATGACGGTAAAGACTCCTCGCAATGACGTAAAAACGCTGTTATCCCCCCTGCAGTCATTTCCCATACTGTTATCCCCCCTTCCTAAACGGAATGGGATCCTTCAAAACAAATCGAAAACTCATTTCCTTATCCAATCTCCTTACCAACAAATGAATAGGTTTTCCATCTTTTTCCTGAAACCTCCCCATCACCTCCTTCAACTTCATATCCCCTACCTTTTTACCATCAATCTTCAACAGCACATCATCCTTTAACAATCCAGCCAAATCCGCAGGCGAATCTTTTCTAATATTCGAAATCACATATATCGGCAATAGCCTAAACTCATATTTAAAACTCTGGGAAATATTAACCTTAAATCCAGGTTCGTTATTATCCGTACTACTGCTATTAATATTCGCCGGAACCCTTCGTTGCGTCCAAACCATGCCATCATGCTTAACCTCAATCCCACTCATATTAATAGGAAATGGCTTTCCAAATTTCCTGTTCGGCTTTAAATAAACATGAAGGTTCGAATAATCAAACACAACATGGAAATGCTGCAATACCTGATTCCCTACCGATCCCACCCTATTCTCCGCTAATTTTGCCGCATGCACCGCATTGGAATCTGGATAGGAAACAATGGGTTGATCAATATGGAATCCAGCGAAATCAAACCCTTCGATCCGATTCCTCATTCCGAATATTTCGCCATTGAAACCCCGACCTATATAATCATAAATATGCGGTTCTTTGATCTTTAAATCAGGTATAAGAAAAGGAAAGATCAGCATTCCATCCGAATTCCCCATATCGATCAGCATCTTGGCATCATTTAATTGCCTATCCCCTAAGTTTACATCTGCCATGGCGTAAGGCCTACTTCTTTCCAAGCTAATGTCAATTTTTTTATACCCTTTGGTCTCTTTACTGATATCGGAAAAGAAATCAAAAAGGTAAATTTTCGATTTTTGATAATCTAATTTCACCTGGAAGCTCTCAAAGAATTTACTTCCTAAAATTCCATGCACAGGAAGTCCAACATGACTCGACACATCCAATTCACTGGAATTGATGACATAGATGTCATGTCCAAAGTCTGCCGCTACATCTCCAATGATCAATTCATTGTTCAGTGCCATTATCCCTTCTACGCCATCTTCAATCCCAATTCCACTGAATTTCATTTTATGCACATTTTCCAAGGGAATACTATCCTTTTCAGAAACGAAAAGCATGGTTTCCTTTACTCCGGTGTCCAAAAGAAAGGAAAGGCTAACCCCGTTTAGGGTTACTGGAATGATAACCAGGTTACTGGAAAGATCAAATTTGAAGGAATTCTTTTTCGGAGAAATTAAATGAAAAGATTCTTGCGCCTGCGCAAATACACTCATCATCCCGAACAACATCATGACCAATATTCTCATCAAAAAAGGTTTATATCCCTAATGTAATTAAAAAATTAATCGAATTATAGCGATAATAGTAATAATTAAAAAACATTCGTTAAATTTGTTGTAGCAGAGTTGAACTTTCCAACGTTCAATTAACTTAACCAACCAAAAAAATGAGAAGGATATACACATATCTCAGTCTGTTAATCGGAATTACCTTACTTTTTACTGCTTGTGAGAAGTCTGAGCTTCATTCTGAGTTGGAAAACAGCGAAATCCTTTGGTCTCAATTCAAAATCAACAATAAGAATAGCTATCAATACACCCATACCACCCTCTCTTGGACAGGATGGCGAACTTCCACAACCATCGAGGTTAATGATGGTAAGATCACCAAAAGGGAATTTAATGGCTACATGATAAGTTATTACAATAACGTTCCGGATACCACCAAAAAGATAGAAATCATTGAGCTGAATGAAGATGTAAATAAACATCCCGAACTGATGAAGGACAAGACCCTGGATGAAATTTACCAGTTGGCAAGATCGCATGCAGATAACCAACAGTTAAACGGTAGATTCGTTTTCGAATCCAAGAACAACGGCCTGATTTCAAGATCTGGAATTTTTGATGACGATTGTGTAGATGATTGTTTTGATGGGATTAACATTACAGAAATCAAACCCTTAAATCCATAAGCCTAAGATCACCTCTTCAAAATATACGAATTAAAAAACCCGACCTAATGATTTTAGGTCGGGTTTCTTTTTACAGGTCCCTACATTAACGTATAGGTCCTTTTATTTTTTTCCTGCTATTATAATGCAGCCAACGCAGCATTTAATGTTTCGGAAGGACGCATTGCTTTTCCAGCTAGATCATCATTCGGGAAATAATAACCCTCGATATTTTCTGCTTTTCCTTGAGCTGCGATCAATTCTTCATTGATCTTATTTTCTTGCTCTGTCAAAGATTTAGCAAGTCCTTCAAATTTAGCGGCCAATTCTGCATCTTCTTTTTGAGCAGCTAGCGCTTCAGCCCAATAAGTAGCCAAATAGTAATGAGAACCACGGTTATCGATTTCACCAACCTTACGTGCTGGAGATTTATCATTTGCCAAGAACTTCGCATTCGCTTCGTCCAATGCATCCGCTAAAACCTGCGCTTTAGGGTTGTTCTGGGTTTGAGCTAAATGCTCCAAAGAAGCTTGTAGTGCTAGGAACTCACCTAGAGAATCCCAACGTAAATAGCCTTCTTCCAAAAACTGCTCCACGTGTTTAGGGGCAGAACCTCCAGCTCCAGTTTCAAATAGACCACCGCCATTCATCAATGGAACGATAGATAACATTTTTGCTGAAGTACCTAATTCTAAAATCGGGAATAAGTCAGTTAGGTAATCGCGTAAAACATTACCTGTTACTGAAATAGTATCCTCTCCTTTACGGATTCTATCAATAGAGAATTTAGTAGCTTCAATTGGAGATAGAATACGGATATCTAATCCTTCTGTATCGTAGTTTGGCAAATATGCTTTTACTTTTTTGATGATCTCTCTATCATGCGCACGGTTTTCATCTAACCAGAACACTGCAGGCGTATTGGATAGACGAGCACGGTTTACCGCCAATTTTACCCAATCCTGGATTGGCGCATCCTTCGTTTGACACATACGGAAGATATCTCCCTCTTCTACGGATTGCTCCATCAATACATTTCCTGAACCATCAACTACACGAATAACACCGCTACCTGTTGCTTGGAACGTTTTATCATGGGATCCATATTCTTCTGCTTTTTGAGCCATTAATCCAACGTTAGGAACAGATCCCATTGTTTTTGGATCGTAGGCACCATTTACTTTACAGTCCTCAATAACCGCTTCGTAAATACCCGCATAAGAACGATCTGGAATAATCGCTAAAGTATCACGTTCAGCACCGGCCTTATCCCACATCTTACCTCCAATACGAATCATAGCTGGCATAGATGCATCAACGATTACGTCTGAAGGGACATGTAGGTTGGTAATGCCTTTATCTGAATTTACCATAGCCAGGTCTGGTCCATTGGCAATAGCAGCATCAATAGCAGCTTTTACCTCAGCTTCTTTTTCGTGACCAGCAATCTTAGCATAAACCTCGCCTAGACCGTTGTTTTTGTTGATGCCTAATTCTTTGAATAATTCGCCGTATTTAGCGAAAACATCTTTAAAATATACTTCTACAATAGCTCCAAAAATGATAGGATCAGAAACCTTCATCATGGTTGCTTTTAGGTGTGCAGATAACAAAACGCCAGAAGCTTTTGCTTCTTCGATCGCTTGCGCAACAAAATCTTTCAGTTTTGCAATATGCAATACAGAAGAATCAATTACTTCGCCTGCTTTCAGGTTTCCTAAACCTTTTAATTCTTGAACTGCCCCATCAGCTGCAACAAATTCGATTTTAAATTGAGAATCCTTTTCAACGGTTACTGATTTTTCAGAACTGTAGAAATCACCATCCTGCATAGATGCTACCTTGGTTTTACTATCTGATGCCCAAGCGCCCATACGATGTGGGTTTGCTTTTGCATAATTCTTAACCGCTTTAGGTGCTCTACGATCAGAGTTACCTTCTCTTAATACCGGATTTACGGCAGACCCTAAAACCTTAGCATATGAAGCTTTGATTTTCTCTTCTTCTGCATTTGCAGGAGCGTCTGGATAATTAGGAATGGCATAACCCGCTTTTTGCAATTCAGCAATAGCAGCTTTCAACTGAGGGATAGATGCAGAGATGTTAGGCAATTTGATGATGTTTGCATCAGGCGTAGTGGCCAATTGACCAAGTTCAGCCAATGCATCAGCAGTTTTCTGTTCTGCTGTTAAATATTCATTAAAATTAGCTAGGATACGTCCTGCTAAAGAAATATCTCTTAATTCAACTTCAATATTTGCGGTTTTCGCAAATGCTTGTACAATAGGTAGAAATGAATAAGTTGCCAATAAAGGCGCTTCATCTGTTTTTGTGTAAATGATTTTAGATGACATAATTTTCTATTGAAATGATATTGTTTTGCAATTTAATTTGAGAAACCATGCAATTAAATGCCTGTTTTTTTAAAATTCGCCTAAAGATAAGAAAATGAAACTTAAATAGCCATAAAAGGATAAATAATGACAGCAATTCAAAAATCATTGTCAATATTGAATATATTTTAATTTTTTAAATGGTTTTTAAGGTAAATTTAAGATAGGATTTCCTTGGGTTCCAGGATAGTGATATCATCCTCTGAATTATCAAAAGATCTATCTACAATTACTTTAGCTAGGTCGACGGTAGATATTGGTTTATAATTCTTTAGAATTCCTAAGGCATTGAAAACCTTAATGACTTTTAAAGCTATTTTTTCGCCTCTCCGATCAGTTTTAGGCCGATCAATCAATCCTGAACGTAGAATGATCAATTTGGGGAAATCCAATTGTTTGATCTTTTCTTCGAGCATACCTTTCATCCGGCTATAGAAGAATTTTGATTTTGGACTTGCTTGGGCAGAAGACAGCAACACAAACGTGAAAACATGGTTCATTCTTGCCAGTTGGGCAAATTTTAATTGGTATTCATAATCCACTCGCCACTGTTTTTTCTTACTCCCTGCCTGCTTGAGTGTTGTTCCTAATGTAGAAAAGGCTACATCAGCATCTATGAAAGCAGCATATTGCTCTAGATGGTCAAAATCGACTATCACTTCTTTGAGCTTGGGATCGGGCATAAAGAATGGTTTTCTAACCAAGGCAACGACCGATTCTACTCGATAATCTGCCAAGAGCTGAAGTACCAATTCCCTACCGGTTGCACCGGATCCCCCAATTACCACTGCTTTCATAGATAGATGTTGCTGGATGATACTAAAGACTAAAACAGTACGTCACGGATATTTACATCCCGATCAAAAGAAGCCTTTGCAAAAGGACATAAAGGCATGATTTTCACATTGTTTTCCCTTGCGTATTCAACTGCTTTGTTAAGCAATAAATGGCCAATGCCTTTGCCTTTCTCTTCTTCATCCACTTCTGTATGATCGATAATGATCTTTCCAGGACCAGCCTGGGAATAGGTCATCTCTCCGATTTGCTTTCCGTCTTCTTCCGCAATAAAACCTCCTTTATTGCCATTCTCAACATGTTTAATTAGCATACTATTTGTTTTTTGATGTTAAACTATCAATTATTTTATTCTCTGCCGGAGTTTTTAATGGGACCAAGGTATCGACTAAATCATTTGGAACAGTCATGGACAAAACATAATGTTTGATCAACCATTTTCCATTCTTCTTTTCCAAGACGCCTGATCCCCGACAGATCTTCATCTGTGTATTTAACAATTCATCTAGCCATGCTGTTTTACCATCGGCAGAAAAAGTGATATGTCTTTCCAAAGAAGTGAAGGACCAAGCTTTCCCTTTATCAAAATAAGGTTTGGCCCAGATCATGAAATCCTGCTTGTTCCAGCGTTCTGTAGCATCCGTGCCTATAAAGATGGACTCTTTGTCCATCAGGTCAAAATACGCTTTTAAATCGGCCTTGGAGGCCGCCAGATGCCATGCATCCATCACTTTGTTAATGGCTGCCTTTTGTGTTTGGTTTTGTGCGAAGGCCAGATTTATCCCCATAAATAGGACAATAAATAATCTTATCTTTTTCATATGTTGGTATTGGTTTATAAAAATTAAAATTTATCCAAAATGCTTCACATTTTTGGTGACATTATCGACATTCCACTCAATTTCCTTGCGGAAATCCTCCGAACGTATTGGGCAATTCTCTACATGGCAATAATGGCAACATTCCGGCATACAAGGATCTGCATGTATAAAGAATTCCGTTTTTGATTCCAGGTTAGCATTTAAAACTTGATCAAATTCGGATATAACATCATGAACCTTTGTCAAGGTATAATATTTTGGCAATGTTAAATGGCAATCAATATGCATTTCTTGACCATAACGCTGCACCCGGAGATTATGGACATCGATCCAATTTTCCTGTCTATTCTTGTTCAATACATCAACCACTTCCTGAACAATTTCGGTATCTGATTCATCCATCAGGCCTGATATAGATTTTCTAAGTAGCTTATACCCATTGAATAAAATAAAACTACCTAAACACATGGATAAGGCAATATCGATCCAAGCCTGGTTGGTAAATTTCATGATCAATAAGCCGGCTATCAATCCAAATGAGCTGATCGCATCCACCTGCAGGTGCTTACCATCGGCTTCAATCGTCAGCGAGCGTAGTGCCTTCCCTCTTTTCATGAGGTAGAATCCAACTCCTAAGTTGATAAAGGAAGTGGCCAAGATCAGGTAGATCCCTTCCTCCACATTGCTGACAGACTCTGGAAAGAAAATATTATAGATAGATTTGATGAGGATAACACTACCGGCAATAAAAATCATCCCTCCTTCCACGAAAACAGAGAAGAACTCCACTTTTCCGTGTCCGTAAGGATGGTTCTGGTCTTTAGGCTGAGATGCTAAATAGATACTATAATATGCAAAACCAGATGCTACCACGTTGACAATACTTTCCGCAGCATCTGAAAAGATCGCATTAGACCCTGTGATAAAATAAGCTACAAATTTTATCAGCATCAACAGGATGCCTGTTGCCAAAGAAAGCGACACTAACCTCATTTGTCTTGACATAGCTCTTATTTTTTAGAGGGGCAAATGTAATTATTAAATATACGTTTAATATCCTTTTTCTTCATGTTGTTTTCCTAATCGTTGGGCAATGATGGATACAACGAATATCTGGAAAGCATGATAGACCATCAACGGCAAAAAATACAATCCCAATTTGGGATTATTTGCGAAGATAAATTTGGCAAAAACACTACCATGGGTCAAGGACTTTTTAGATCCGCAGAACAATCCGGTAATCCGATCTTCACGATTAAATTTTAGCACAAACTTAAGGATCAAAAATATGAGCCCATAGGAAATGAAAAACAGTAGGATTACTCCAGCAAATAAACTTAACAAGTAGGAAGTCCCTATCGCATGAAATACATCGGAGATAAAGGATTCAGAAAAACTATTATAAACGATCAACAACACAACGGCCTTATCAAACTTGGTTAAGGATTTTCCATATTTATGCGCCCAATTTCCCCAATATTTTTGCAAAAATAAGCCCAAAATAACTGGAAGTATCACTTCAAGTAATAAACCTAAGTACAATTCAGCAAACATATTGACTTCGGTTACTTCTAGAAAGAAGTGCATAAGTAATGGTGTCATCAATACCCCAATCAATCCGGAAATGCTCGCATTAAAAATAGCCGCTGGAATATTACCTTTAGCAATAGCAACCATTACTACGGAAGAAGTAACCGTAGAGGGCAAAGCAGCTAAAAAATAAAAGGATAACCAAAATTGTTCTTGCGTTTCTGTCTGGACAAAAGGGCGAAACAAAAGCACCAAGACCGGAAATAAGATAAAAGTAAACAGCTGTACCGAAATATGGAGTTTCCAATTCTTCATACCAGCCTTTATTTCCGAAAAGCTAAGTTTCAATCCGTAAAAGAAAAAGACCAATGCGATACCTACGCTGCTTAGCACGGAAATGAATCGCCCATTCCCTATTTCCACTAGATCTGGGTATATATACGCAAGGATGATCATGGCTATTAAAGCAACAATAAACCCATCCAATTTCCATTTCAGTCGATTTCGCATATCAGATACAAAGCTATCATAAATTTCAGCAAAGGCTTATTTCCGCTGATTTTTTAAAATGTTACAGCAGAGAACTGAAATTCTTACATTTTTCGTATCATTAATAAATTGTATATAATATATTTGCAATATCATGAGTACAACATCCTATTTATCGGAAAGAATAAACAACCTTTCTGAATCAGCAACTTTAAAAATGACGAAATTAGGTCGTGAATTAGCGGCCAAAGGTATCAACGTTATCAGTCTTAGTGTCGGTGAACCGGATTTCAACACGCCAGAGCATGTAAAAGATGCTGCTAAGAAGGCGTTGGACGAAAACTATACCCGCTATTCACCTGTACCAGGTTATCCTGATTTACGTCAGGCTATCGTCAATAAGCTAAAGACCGAAAATGGTTTAGATTATGACATTTCCCAGATTGTGGTTTCAACTGGTGCTAAGCAGTCTCTTTCCAATGTATTGTTGACCTTGGTAAATCCCGGAGACGAAGTGATCATCCCTACACCTTATTGGGTTTCCTACTCTGAAATGGTGACTTTGGCAGAGGGTAAATCCGTTTTCATCGATACTGAAATCGATGCAGATTTTAAGATCACTCCGGAACAATTAGAAGCTGCCATTACTCCAAAAAGTAAGGTGTTCATGTTCTCCTCTCCTTGTAATCCTACTGGATCCGTTTATTCAAAGGATGAATTGGCGGCATTGGTAAAAGTATTTGAAAAACATCCACAGATCTTCATCATCTCTGATGAGATCTATGAGCATATCAATTTTGTGGACCAGCATGAGTCCATCGCGCAATTTCCTTCTGTAAAAGACAGGGTGATCATTGTAAATGGTTTTTCGAAAGCATTTGCGATGACCGGCTGGCGCTTGGGCTATATCGCTGCAAACAAAGAAATCGCAGCAGCCAATGATAAGATGCAAGGACAGACTACTTCAGGAACTTGCTCTATCTCACAACGCGCAGGAATCGCAGCTTACGAACAAGGATTGGATTCGGTAAATCAGATGAAAGAGGCTTTTGCACGTCGTCGTCAATTGGTTTATGATTTGTTGAATGATATCCCAGGTGTGAAAACGAACCTTCCTGATGGCGCGTTCTATTTCTTCCCGGAAATCAGTTCTTTTTTCGGAAAGCATGATCCTGATGGAAATGTGATTAAGGATTCTGCGGATCTTGCCTTGTATCTTTTGAACTATGGTCATGTGGCTACTGTAGGTGGAGATTCTTTTGGGAATAATAATTATATCCGTCTTTCTTATGCGGCATCCGATGAGAATTTAATTGAAGCGTTAAAGAGGATTAAGGAAGCTTTAGGGAAGTTGGTGTAAAGGAAGATTGCTTCGTCGTACCTCCTCGCAATGACGTGGAAAGTTCCTCGCAATGACGAGATAGTCGTAATGACGAGATAGTCACATTGACGAGGATACTTTGAAAATATAAAAGCTCGACTGCAAAGTCGAGCTTTATACTAACCAACTAAAATAAATATAAGATAATAAAAAACTATAATTAATAAACATGTTGACCATGTTTAGATTATGCTATTATAGTAAGGATTGGTAAATAACTTCTCCGATCAAACATCCTAATACAATCCCCGCTCCTACAGAAAATGAAATCTTTGCCCACCAAGGCAACTTTTTTATCAAACTCAATTCAACCACTATTTTAATGTCCGAAATATTATTACTAATTATCTATGGCAAAAGTGCGAAAGTATTGGTCTTGTGCCAAGGAATTGAAATTGGTTTAATTAGAATTGTAACCGAACAACTACATAGCTGTTTACAACATCTATTTTTAACATAAATATCATAAAAAAGAAATCTTTACTTGCCTATTTACAAACATTTACCTATTTTTGCACGTCCGTTAAAATAACTACGGCAAGAATTCATTAACATAATTATTTAAACAATGCAACAGTACGAATCTGTAATCATTCTTACCCCGTTGCTTTCAGAAGATGCTGCGAAAGAAGTAATCACTAAATTCAAAGACATCTTAGTAGAAGGCGGAGCCGAAATTATCGCTGAAGATAATTGGGGTTTGAGAAAATTAGCGTATCCGATCCAGAAAAAAACAACTGGGTTCTATCACTTAACTGAATTCAAGGCTCCAGGTGAATTAATCAAAAAATTAGAGGTTGACTACAAACGTGATGAGCGTGTGATGCGTTTCTTAACTATCTCTCTTGACAAGCATGCAGTTGCTTACAACGAGAAAAAACGTAGCGGAGCATTCAACAAGAAAGTAGAAACTAAAACTGAGGAGGCAGCAAACTAATGGCAAACGAAAATATCCAGTACGTAACAGCCCCTAAAGTAGAGGACAACCGTAAAAAATACTGTCGTTTCAGAAAGAACGGTATTAAATACATCGATTACAAAGACGCTAACTTCTTATTGAAGTTCGTTAATGATCAAGGTAAAATCTTACCTCGTCGATTAACAGGTACATCATTGAAATTTCAACGTAAAGTAGCTCAAGCGGTGAAACGTGCGCGTATCATCGGACTATTACCTTACGTAACTGATTCATTAAAATAAGGAGGATACGATAATGGAAGTTATATTAAGACAAGATGTTAAACACCTTGGAGAGAAAGACGATATCGTAGTAGTAAAACCAGGTTTCGGCCGTAACTACTTAATTCCTCAAGGATTTGCAGTATTGGCAACATCATCTGCAAAAAAAGTATTAGCTGAGAACATTAAACAAGCTCAGTTCAAACAAGATAAAATCAAGAAAGATGCTACGGAATTAGCTGGTAAATTAGAATCGGTAAAATTATCTATCGGTGCTAAAGCTGGTGAAACTGGTAAAATCTTTGGTAAAGTGAACAGCATCCAAATCGCTGACGCTCTTAAAGCGCAAGGTTACGATGTTGACCGTCGTCGCATCACTTTCGAAACTGAACCTAAAACTTTAGGCGAATACATCGCTAACTTAAACCTTCACAAAGAGGTTAAAGTTCAAGTTCCTTTCGAAGTAGTAGCAGAATAAGCTTTACGGATAAAAAAATAAAAGTCGCTTCAAATGAAGCGACTTTTTTTATGTTCGAATACCAACCTTAATTCGGCCAGTACACATCATGACGTTTGTAAGGTTTATTATTACCCTTATTGTTTTTGTATTTCTTCTTTTGCTGTCCAGGGGCATAACGTTTAGCAGATTTACCACCATAACGTTTCTTCGCTTGTCCTGGAGGAACATGACCACGGCGATGATCACTCACATAACAAGAGCTTACACTGAAGGCCATCACCGCTATTAGAATTAATCCCATTAATCTCTTCATATCTTATTATTTCTTGTTTCTATAGGTGTTAGACCAAATACTAAGCCAAAAGTCAATTCTATTTAAAAATTAATGAGTTGAAAGAAGCTATTCAGATCTTGATTCTTAAAATGAATTCGCCCAATCAAATTGATTTCAGTGGGTTGTGAGGATTTTCCGTTTATCTCCAGGTAATCCAGTTTTTCATAACTCGGCACGAAAGCAAAGTATTTTCCGATCAATGGACTGTTCTTATAATAAAAATGGAAAACCCGGTCAGATGGCACTAATGTTTCCTCCTGGCCTTGCTGCTGTCCAGCTGTAGTTAAATTTAAAAGACCAGCATGTTCCGATTTATGGAATTTATAGAATATCTTTTCAGGAACTAAGGATAGTAAATGTGGTGATCCCATGATGTTTAAATGGATATCCGGAACCTGAGTTTCATTTAAGGTCTTCTTTTCGATCATTTCAAAATTATCATCATAATCATAGCTGACTATCGAATCTACCTGTGTGATTTCCTTGTTGGATATCCGTAAGCTCAAATAATTCCCTAGATAGTTTGAAATGCTATCCAACGGTGTACTGCTGGTTGAATCGCTCAATAAGTTATTCAAATTAACCATGGCACCTAAATCATTATTGATTTCCAAATGCACCAATAAGGAATCGTGCGAATCAGTCTTCAACTTTTTGGTAGCCTTCGGAAACCGATAGGAATCGGAAGCTAATGTTCCGGTCAAGGTTGCTGTACCAGCAGAGAATTTGAGACTAAGGTAATTCTTCCCCTCTCCTTGCCAGGTCATATCGCCCAGGTTACTGTTTCTCTTTGCATCAAATCGTTCCTTTGCATTTACCCAATCCTGTTGATCATCTTGCAGTAAAGCTTTCATAGGTTCCAGATTTCCTTGATTTTCTTTCCCTAACCCTACGACTAGCTTGGTATCCGACAATAAAATACGCAGATCGCCTTTGGTGAAAAACAATTCATTGGAAGCAGACAATCCTTGCTGTGCCTCCATGCCTAATTTATCTGTTAAAAACTGTTTTGCCTTGGCAAAATTAGAAACCCTTAAAATGGTGTAATACGTTGATTCTCTCTCAGGCAAGGAAAAGAAGTAGAGATGCCCAGGAACATCAATCCCCATACCCCATATTTTCACTTTATCAGCAGAAGTGCTATCTTTTCCTTTCGAACCATAATAAGCATTCCAATTCATCAAAGAGTTACTTCCCATCTTTAGCAAAAGGTTATCCACTTTGATATGGAGCATGGCCTGAGAATCTTTCGGAATCCTGATCTTATCCGCCTGATTGGCCCTAATGGTTCTTAATACAAAAAGACTTATGGCGATAACCACCATAAGTCCTAAAATAACATAAAGTATCTTTTTTAAAATTCGCATGGAATTAGTCTTTAAACTTCAAGGTTAATTTATTGATGGCATCCACCATAAAACTCACCGCATTTGGTTTGGTTTTCGGGAAATCAACCCCAATTTCAAAACCTGCATTATTACCTTTCACTTTTTTAGAAACAAAATAAAGGTTGCCATATTGCGACAATTCATTGATCGTTTCTTCTATATTCCGGTGAATAGGAATGTCCAACTCCTTCACCAATGAAGGAACTTGTTTTGCATTGAACACCAGGGAAACTGGGTTATTCTTCACAAAGGAAACAAAACTTGCATCGCCTTTCCCGCGGAAAGTTTTGGATTTGATATCCTTCAATTTCTGTAAATCATTGGATAAAAATACTATTCCTTTATCAATTAATAAATAGGGTTTTATGCCCGATCTGTCGTTTATTTTTAATTCAAAAATACCACCATGGTCTTCAATGGAATTTTCCGATTTACCTACATTGATAATCTTTTCAAAAATACGGGTATCATCCGAAGAGAACATCCATATAAATTGAGGCAAAGTTTCCATTTTCGTGCGCTCTACCTCGGTATAATTATAATCATCATCGTATTGGTAATCCTTATATTTCACCTCTTGTTTGGTTACACCATTCACAACGAATAGATTATCGCCTTTGATTACTTTACCAAGAGCTTTTTCATCCAAGGTCACATCAGCGATGGTCGCAAACAGATCGATGATATTACCTACCTTATCGCCTGCCATATTACCATATACTTTTTTAACCAGACTTGGCATATGCTTGATGTAAGCCTCCGAGTTCATGTTCAATGAAATAAAACCCAACGCATTTGGATCTAAAAATTCAAAAAACTTAGGATTGAACTTGTTTTTATAGATATCCTTAAAATATTTCGTCATTTCCTTGTCCAGGCCAAGGTCTCCTACGAATTTCAACTGAGGACCATCAACGATCAAACTTCCTGCTAAAGATTCATAGCCATAATCGAAAATTGGCTTAGCACCAAATGTTCCGTAAAATAGATCCATTGGATAATATAGACTATAGAATTCATTAAAGTTCTTCATTTCTAAACGCATCAATTCATTATCCTTCATTCTGGAGAAAGTTTTTGACTTGCTATAACCTATCTTACCGTCCAATATTTGCGTAAATCTTTGGTTGACCCATTGAGCCATCAAGACATTCTTTACGGAATCATTATGCTGAGATACTTCGGCATACACCTTATAATAATCATCCTGATATTCATCACGTTCCAAAACCGAATCTACATAAGCATATTCATCCTCTTCTATTTCAGTTCCTTTAGCTGGAGGAGAAGCCGGCGGAACTATAAATTCTTCTCCTTCTTCGAATTCAACCTCTTTGATTTCACCTTGCTTAACCGGTGGAACTTCGACCGCAGTAATAGTCGTATCTACATAAACCGTATCTGGGTAAGCTTCCACGGTAGTTGCTGCTGCTGCATCATCATAATTATATTTAGGATCTTCCTTTAGGCCGTATCTTGTTCTGATCTCCTCCTTATTAAAATAATTGAACATAGGGACAGCACCCAGAAAATAAAGGGTATTGTCATCCCAGGACATCCTTAATGTACCGTCTGAGGTATACATGGTTTTCAGGCCATCTACCGTCTGTATTTTTTTATCTTTAGGCAGGACCTCTTCTAATTGCGCTACATTGGCTATTGGAAACAATGCCCCGATGTATTGAACACTATCCGTGATCTGGGCATGGATATAGGCCTTGGAATTCAGGTCAAGACCCAATTCTTGGATGTTCTCCTTACTTATCTTATTCTTTTTTCCGAAAACATTATCAAAGAACCCTATATTCTGGAAGATCTTATTCACTTCAGCTGCATCCACGTGCTTAAAAAAAGCCTTTCCATTCATCGCCATGACTACTTGAGCTTCCTCAGGAACCTTTTTCAATAAGTCTTGGGCATGAATCATGTTGCTCCATCCAACCGTCGCAAGAACAGCGACTAGTCTAATCATTTTCATATTATATGTATTAGGGTTAATGTTTCTATTTTAAAACGATGGTATTCGTCAGGTCCACCTTTCCATTGATCAAATCAGGAATATTGACCTTTAACATCACCGCCTTCTTATTTGGTGATACCTTCGCTAGATTATTCTGTTGTTTTGCTACCAAATTCTCAAAACGATAGATACTTGTATAAAAGGCCTGTCCGAAAGATTGCCTATTTTCTGGTCTTAATTTTTCGAATTCCTTCTTTCCTTCCGTACTGTGTTTATAATTTCTTTTCAGCGTTTTAGATCCGGCATCATAACTATAGCTGGAATAACTGTTTATCTTCGCTTTAAAGTGCTTGGATAAAGTGTTGGTATAAGCATTCAAGGCTTGCACATTCTGGAAATCACAGCTGATGCTGGCAATATAATTGTCAAAATCCAAACGCTGCTTAACATTGCTGATTCCAGGGGTGTTTTTTAATAGATTGACGATGACTGCCATTTCCTTCCTTATTTCCGCCTGATTTGGGATCTGGATACCATCAATTTTATCCAATTTCATTAAGGAAGCCACTTTGGTTTTACTTTTACTGAGGTTCAAAGTTCCTTGGATAGTGCCGGAACCATTGGATTTCATGTTGATTTCTTCCACTACATCAAAACAGGATGTTAAGCAAAAAATGCTCAACAGACAGATCATAAAATGAATAATACGCTTCATATTTTCTTTAAAAAAATAGCAATAATAAACTGGAGTAAACCTAAAGAATTTTATTGACTAGACTAATTAATAGTTTGTTCAAATTATATAATAAATACAATATCCTGCTTAATACAAGCAATATGCCACAATTCTGTGAATAATTAGTTATTTATTTACAAATCTTTAAAGGCAATAAATGAAAATAGGCAGTACCCTAATAATCAAGGTACTGCCTATCCATTAAATAATTATTATTTAATAATTATATTTCTCAACTGATTTAATTTGGTTATTACCTTCCGTAAAGACCAATGTAGGTTGATAAGTTTCTGCTTCTTCCGGACTAAGGTTTATGAACGATAAAATATGTACCGTATCTCCTACCTTAGCATGCAACGCCGCCCCACCGTTCATACATACCTCTCCACTACCCCGTTTTCCAGGCAATACGTAAGTCATGATACGACTTCCATTTACTGCGTTATTGATGTAAACCTGCTCGTATTTCACAATACCTGCTGCATCCAATAAATCAGCATCAATGGTAATCGAACCATTATAGGCCACGTTTGCCTCTGTAACTTTAACTGTATGAATTTTCGCTTTTAATAATTTTAATTCCATAGATTGTTTACTTCCTAAATAGATTGTTTGATGGCCTGATCGGCCAAATGAATTGTTAAAAATATAATTTCTTTCTGATTTTGCTTAATGATATGTTTGTGATAATGCACATGGTAAGAAAATTCAAAAGGCTTTTCCATATCCAAGTCTTCATCCGCCTGTGCCATTACCTGATATTCCGTTTCTCCTTTCGCATTGTATTTCCTGATCTCATACCCAAAACTCTTTTCTTGGAGATAAAACCAACTGCCTTCACCTAATCCACCTAACCAAGTAGCCTGTTCAGGGACATGCATGGGCTTGTAAGGCTCATCAATATACCCTAAAATATTATCATCTGGCAAGGATTTCGCATGGGAAGAGAAAAAATTAGGCTTCAATAAACCGATCTGGAATTTTAAGGATTCCCAGCGGTTCAGCTTCCATTTCTCGATTACATTCCTTTCCAAAATAACTATTTCATTATCCTCCACCGCATTAACCACATTACTCGTCGGGCTTGCCTTGATGTTTTCCGGATACAGGATCTTCTGGATTCGCTTATCCTTTGGCTTCATACCTTCTACTAAGATCTGTGCCACATACCTCGAACAGGAATTGTTTTTTGCAGCCAATGCTCCATATAATATAGGCCCTTGATCCACCAGATCTTCCGCAAATTTTACGGCCTTTTCAAATGAAATATGATAGGAAACAGAACATAACAGTTTTCCACCACCATGGGTCGCAGCTTCTTTCGCCCTTAATTCCAATAAGATAGCATTCAGATTTTGCAATTCGCCATTTTCATCAAACTGGGCTTTTGTGTCTATTTTTAATCGCGGATCGAACTCGGCAGATCTTGCTCTACCATAGCCCCTAGGTACAATATACCGACCGAAATCGTAGTATTTGATCAAGCCGGATTTCCGTTCAACCAATACGATAGCTGCATGCCCAACTTTAAAATTCAGGTTCTTTACCACCCCTAATTTCTTAAAGAAAGACATCCATAATTCATCACCCCTGGCCGTTTGATCTGGCCAGGCAAGTGGTATGGCTATATCATTGTATCGTTGCATCTTTCCGCGCTACCTTTGCTTTTGAAATCCAATAAAAATCTTTGTATAGTTTTTCCAGATACCGATCGCCGTAATCCGGAAACAAGAGCACCAGATTATCCGTTGGCTTTAAATCCATGGCTCCTATATGCTTATCCAAGGCAGCCAATACGGCAGCACTCGAATAGCCTAAAAGCTGGTTGAATTCCAGTGCAAATTCATGTGCCATTTCTTTACTGGCCTCCAAAGAGACCTGAAATACACGGTCAACTGTGTTCACATCGAACGACCCAGGAATAAAAGTCCTTCCGATACCTTCAATGGAATCAAATTTAACCTCCATCTCTGGCAGTTTCTGTTGGATCAGGAAATGCTGATACACCGAATTATTAGGCTCTACGCCAAAAACCTTGATGCTTGGGTTCATTTCTTTAAGGTATCTTCCAACCCCGGATATGGTCCCTCCAGTTCCCATCCCGATCAGCACATGGCTAACTTTACCTGCTGTCTGATTCCAGATTTCAGGTCCCGTAGTTTTATAATGTGCTCTGATGTTGGATGAATTATAATACTGGTTTGTAAAATAGGCATCTTCGGTATTTGCAGCATATGCTTGGGCGAGGTATTGGGTTGATTGAAAATCATGCAATCCATTCGAATTCTCACAAACAACCACCTCTGCACCATAGCTCTCCAAAACCTCTATCTTCTCCTGGGAACAGGACTGGGAAACAAAAATCTTACTTTTATAACCCATCTCTTTGGCGATCATCGCCACACTGATCCCTGTATTGCCACTGCTTGCCTCAACGAATGTGCCCCCTTTGGGAAGCCTATTTTGTTTGATCGCTTCTTCCATCATGAATAATGCAACCCGGTCTTTGGCTGATTTCCCTGGATTATGGTATTCCTCTTTTATAAAAATATTGACGCCATAACGCGCTGATAGTTCAGTGTGTTTATGGAGTGCTGTATTTCCAATCTTTTCTCTTAGCAAAGTCTCTCCGAATTGAATGATGTTTCCTGTTATTTTTTGGTTTCTTGTTATTATTTATAACGATAAGATACCCGTTTTTATTTCTAAATAAAACAACTACCAAGCCAAATTGTTGAAGGAAATGGCTGAAATGGTGTTAATAGGCTAATTCTTATCAGAAAAGTTACAATTAAATATTTAAATTTGTTGGAAACCGTAACAATATGAAACCAAAATCAATCATCATAGCTGTACTATTAGCGTTGCTATTGCTTATTTTATTCAATAATAAGGAAGAAGCGACTTTTTGGTTATTTACAGAGATCAGGACTTCTAAATTGATCATTCTTGGGATATTCTTTTTGATGGGGGTAGCCGTTGGCGGGATATTATTCCGCAGGAAGGCAAAACACCCGAAAGAGTATGGAGTTTCGAATCCGAATGTGGGGTATTTGGCGCCTGAGGATGAAGAGTTTTTGAAGGATGAGAGAGATGGGTTATCTGATGATGATAGGGAGTATATCCGTAGGGATTAGGTGGTTTAATTGCACAGCCCCCGTCATTGCGAGGTACGAAGCAATCCTAAGCGTCATTGCGAGGAACTTCCCCCGTCATTGCCATTTAATCGTCATTGCGAGGAACTTTCCCCGTCTTTGCGAGGAACGAAACAATCTTCCCGCATGTCATGCTGAGCGTAGTCGAAGCATCTGTGCGTAGACCAATGTACAGATCCTTGGAATCCGCTCAGCATGACAAAGGTCAAAGATTGCTTCGTCGTACCTCCTCGCAATGACGCGGAAAAATCATTTCCATTCCCATATTTTTTCAGGAGAATCCGTAAATATTCCCCTACTATTCCCTCAAAAATTAATGCTTTCAAAATGAGGAAGTTTAGAAATTATTTAAAAATAACTTTACAATAAGTTTGCAATTTCAGGTGAAAAGTCTACCTTTGCATCACTTCAAACAACGAAGTGGTTCTTTTAAACAAAGAATTCCGATTCCGTAGCTCAGCTGGTAGAGCAATACACTTTTAATGTATGGGTCCTGGGTTCGAGTCCCAGCGGGATCACAGAAAAAAGCAACTCTTTTGGAGTTGCTTTTTTTTGTATTTAGTAGTTAGACCAAAGGCGCCATGCCTAAACTATTTTTAAATATTATTTCGAAGAAGATTCCATTTAATTGGATATTTTAAGCATAAGTATCTATTTCGCATACTGGTAAAGAAAATACCTTCCATAAGAACTCAATTTTCTTATAGTTAGCTTCGAAGTAAAACCATAGTGAAAGTATACTAAAAGTATGTAAAATGTATGCTTTACATACTTCCCGCCCACTTCCACCCTGCTTTAACCCTACTTAAACCACGATTCTAACCCAAATTCAAACATATTTTGAAGACATATCATAGAAGCCACTGGGAGAAAATGGATAATATCCGTCAAGATTTCCTGCTTAATCCACAAGTTTTGCAAAAAACAAAGCTATCATAAAGATTACCAATAGAAAATGTAGATAATTTGTATATACCATTGTAAGTAAATTGCAGGATTTGTTGCCTCATCCATCATATAGATTCGGTTCTTTCTTCATATTCTTGTAAAAACAAGTAATCATGAAAATAGGAAGGAAATCAATTTCAAATTTTGGCGGCATTTTATGGCTCGTTTTAATCTCCTTAAGCACTATCGCATTCCAATCTTGTAAAAAAGATAAAGACGATATTGAAGATGAAGATCTAGACCAAGTTTGGGGAGGATCTGAACGACCGTTTCCTATTTATACCATTGATGATGCCACCTATATTGTTAAAGAAGATGGGACGCTTTGGGCAAGAGGACGAATATTTAGTACTTCCCCTGGTGTAAATGAAGCCGGATATATACAATTAGAAAGCAATGTAAAGAAAATTGCAAATGCTCATAATGCGGAGCGGCTATATGTACTCAGAAAAGACAATTCCGTATGGAGATCACCTGTTTTACCAAGTGATGAAAAACCCGAATTTGTTAATCAAAAAGCTACGGAAAAAGTAGCAGACAACGTAAAAGATGTAGTGGAGGGCCAGTATTTCGCGGCACTATTGAAATATGATGGTACGGTTTGGGCACTTGGGAAAAATTCAAATGGTCAATTCGGATTAGGAACTGCTAGTGATCAAGAATTACCGCTTACCCAAATTGCCAGTGGTGTAAAGCAAATTGCTGTAGGATTTAATACTATTTATCTTTTAAAAAATGATAACTCGCTATGGTCTGCTGGAGATGATAATTATGGCAAACTAGGCTATCCTACCGACGGAGACCAACGCACTTTCGGGAAGGTAATGGAAGATGTGAGAATTGTGCGTGCAAACGGAAATAATGTTATGGTCATTAAAAAAGACCGCTCAGCCTGGTCTTTCGGCACCAATGCCAATGGTACCCAAGGCATTGGCGTTAGTCCGAGTGGCAGTATTGAACCCATCTACCCCCACCGAATTGCTGATCAAGTAAAAGAGGTCTTCCCTATGGGATATACCTGTTTTTTTCTTAAAGAAAATGGAACGCTTTGGGCATCCGGCACTAATAATTATGGGCAAATGGGTATGGCTACACCAGATCGTAGCCTTATTTTTATCCAGATAGCGGAGAATGTAACTTACATGTCGGCACACAATTATAATCGCCATATTGTAATACTGCAAAACGATAAATACATGATGACCGGTCGCAATGCTTTTAAAGAAATTCAACAGTCAGCCATCCAAAAATTCACTACTTTTACAGAATTCGAAATGCCGTAGAACTAATCGATTAATACCAACAAATTGAAATGAATAATTTTACCAAAGCAGAAAATATCTTGAGTCAAATTAGTGACAAAACTAAACTTGGCGACTTAAGAAAAATTGCAAATGACATTAAAAGAGACCATGAATTAGCTTTGGAGCTGTGGTCATCAAAGGTGTTTTTAGCACGTCAATTGGCAATTTTAATCATGGATAAGAAGCAACTATCTCCAGAATTTATTGATAAGTTGGACAAAGATATAATGCAACATAATGAAAATGAAAGGATTCAATTAATTGACTGGTTAATGGCCAACCAATTATCAAAGGACAAAAATACAATTGCATTAATGAATACTTGGGAGAATAGTCCATCTTCACTTCAGAGAAGGGTTTATTGGTATTATCAAGGTCGCTTACGTTGGGTTGGGCAAAAACCGACTAATAGTCAAGAATTATTATCAAAAATTGAATCACGTATAGATAAGGAGGTATTAGAAGTGCAATGGGCCATGAATTTCACGGCAGGTTGGATAGGTGTTTATGAAAAAGAACTCCGAAATCGATGTATTGCACTTGGTGAAAAAACTGGCCTTTTCAAAGAAAAAACAGTATCCAAAGGATGTACTCCGGAATATTTGCCAGAGTTTATAAGAATAGAAAGTAACAAGCGGAATTTATAATTCGCACATGATAAATACTACATCAATCCCAAATCCTTAACCTTTTGCAATAGGTTCACCGTTTTATTCACATTAAATTTCTGAAGAAGATTTCTTCGGTGCGTATCCACCGTAGCTGGGCTCACAAACAACAGTTCTGCCATTTGTACAGAACTTAAACCTTGTGCTAAATAATTAATTACCTCCTTTTCCCTGCGGGTAAGGGCAGGAATTTCCTCCTTCGGATTTACCTTGCTTATCGCCATAACTTTTTGAGCGGCTTCGCCAATATAAATCCCACCAGCGGCTATATGCGTAATAGCCCGCACAATCTCCTCCATGGCTGCACTTTTTAACAGGTAGCCCGATGCACCATGCTGCAACATCTGAAGCATCATATTCCGATCATCCAGATTACTCAAACCTAAAATGAGTAAATCGGGATAGGCTTGTTTTATTTCCGAACAAACCACCAACCCATTACCATCAGGCAATTGAATATCCAAAAGCAATACATCAGCCTCCAAAACCTTAAGCAAATTCCGGAGTTCAGTTAAACTGGCTGCAGCCGCAAGCACTTCAATTTCCTTATGTGGTAACAAATAGCTACTCAAACCCTGTGTAATCAACGGATGATCATCACAAATAATCGTACGAATCATATTTTAAATTTGGCATGTAATCATAAAATTGGAACCTTCTCCTATTTGGGAATCAATATTCAATTTTCCACCCAAGGCAATAACCCGATCTTCTAAATTATGAAGACCCATATTTCTTCTTATTTGGTTTGGATCGAAACCCTTGCCATCATCTTCCACCTCAATTAGCACAAAATTATCCTCCACTCCTACTTGAACAAGGATCTTAGAAGCATCCGCATGTTTCACCGCATTGGTTATCAGTTCCTGTATAATACGCAATAAGGGCAACTCTATATTGCTGTCCTTTAAGGATTCCAATCCTCGAGCATAAAAATTGATCTTAGTTGAAGTGGATTCCATCTGCTGACAAAAATGTCGAATGGCTTCCTCAAAACCATCATTCTTCAAAACGATTGGTTCAAGGTTATGTGCAGTTTGTCGAAGTTCTAAAATCACTGCCCCCAACTGTTCGGTCACTACCGCTAAATCCATTTGATGATGGGTATGTCCATCCTGATGATGTTTACCTTGATGGTCCCGAGCAATACGTTCCACATTCATTTTTAATCCCGTAACCTGTCCGATCAATCCATCGTGCAAATCCCGAGCAAGCCGTTTTCTTTCCTGCTCCTCTCCTTCAATTAATGCTTTTGCCACATCGATTTCCCGCTGTTGTTTTAACAATAGGGTTTCCTGTATCGTTCTTTTCTTTCTAGCGTTCAAGGCATACCAAATCCAAAGTCCAATCAAGCCGGCAAGCACAAGACCCGAAATCATGAAGGTTCGGTTTAATAGATTTCTACTTTCCAATAAGTTGATCGCTTGTTCTTTTTCAGCCGTACGATATTTTGTTTCCAGCACAGCCATCTGTTTTTTGAAGTCTAATGCCCCAAGGCTATCACTCAAGACTTTATATTCACGAGTCCAGCGATATGCCTGTTCAAAATTCCCCAAACTAGCCTCCATTCCCGCAATCTCATTGATCATCACCATCCGGCTTTTGCTCATCGTACCACGGGGATCTGCTAATAGCTCCGAAAGTT